>NZ_JBEOVA010000018.1:0-174328 GCF_040295225.1 Streptomyces sp. NPDC002896
TCGCGTGCCGCGGTGGACGCCGGCTGGTACCCGCACACCAACCAGGTCGGCCAGACCGGCAAGAGCGTCTCGCCGCAGCTGTACATCGCCTCCGGCATCTCCGGTGCGATCCAGCACCGTGCCGGTATGCAGACCTCGAAGACGATCGTGGCGATCAACAAGGACGCCGAGGCGCCGATCTTCGACCTGGTCGACTACGGCGTGATCGGCGACCTCTTCGACGTCGTCCCGCAGCTCACCGAAGAGGTCACGTCCCGCAAGGGCTGACGGCCACCACGGGACGATCGACGACATCGCCGCCGGCGGCGGATACAGCCGGGGCGGGGCCAACGGTGGCCCCGCCCCGGCCTGCAACGAACCGAACTCATCGCACCCGTCGGAAGAGCGCGGCCAGCGCCTGCCCACCGCCGATGCACATCGTGACGATCCCGAGCTCGAGGTCCCGGCGGACCATGTCCTTGGCCACGCGCAGGGACAGGATCGCGCCGGTCGCACCCACCGGGTGGCCGAGCGCGATCGCGCCGCCGTAGGGGTTGGTCTTCTCCGGGTCCAGCTTGGCGTCGCGGATCACTGCGACCGCCTGGGAGGCGAACGCCTCGTTCAGCTCGATCGTGTCGATGTCCCGGGGTGCGGTGCCGGTCTGCGCGAACAGCTTCTGGAGGGCCAGCACCGGCGCGTAGCCCATCAGTTCGGGCTCCATCGCCGCGGTTGCCACGGCCTCGAGCGACACCAGGCCGGTCAGGCCGCGGTCCCTGGCCACCGACTCCCGGGCCAACACCACCGCCGCGCCGCCGTCGTTGATGCCCGAGGCGTTGCCCGCGGTGACGGTGCCGTCCTTGGTGAACGCCGGGCGGAGCCCCGCCAGCGTCTCCAGTGTGGTACCGGGCTTGGGGTGCTCGTCCTCGGTCACCGTGAACGGCTTCCGGCCGCCGACCTCGACCGGCACGATCTCCTCGGCGAACGCCGCCTTCGCGGCCTCCGTCGCGGCGCGCCGCTGGGACTCCACCGCGAACTCGTCCTGCTGCCGGCGCGACACGTCGTACTTCGCGGCCACGTTCTCGGCCGTGACGCCCATGTGGATCTCGTTGAACGGGTCGGTCAGCATCATCACCGTGCCGTCCACCAGCTTGCGGTCGCCGAGTTTGTAACCCGAGCGCGCGCCGAAGTCGTAGAACGGCATCCGGGTCATCGACTCGTCCCCGCCGGCCAGGGCGAAGTCGACCCCGCCCCAGCGCATCTGCATCGCCGCGGACCAGATCGCCTGCAGGCCGCTTCCGCAGAGCCGGTTCACGGTGTACGCGGGCACGTTCTTCGGCAGCCCCGCCGCGATCGCCACCCGGCGCGCGTTGTAGGCATCCGGGCCGACCTGACCTATGCAGCCCATCACGACTTCGTCGATGTCCTCCGCGGCGACGCCGGCGCGCCGCAGCGCCTCCTTCGAGGCGGTCGCGCCGAGCTCGAAGCCGGGCACGTCCTTGAACACCCCGCCGAAGCCCCCGACCGGAGTACGGGCCCCGTCGAGGATGACGATCTTCTCTGCATCCTTCGCTGCATCAGCCATATCTGCACCCAATCCCACACGCCGTCTGACGAGGCCGTCAGCGGCGAGAGTTGACGGTCTCACGCGGATCCACGGAATACTAGGACGTCCTACTATCAGGTCGCCACGACGGATCCGTCACACCGAGAGAAGCCGCAATGCCACCGCTGCACGACGACATGGGAACCGCCCTGAACCTGACTCATGCGCCACGAAGGGTGGTGTCCCTCGTACCGTCACTGACGGAGGCGATCGCCGTCGGCCGTCCGGAGGTCCTGGTCGGGGCGACCCAGTGGTGCACCCACCCCACCGACCTCGACGTGGCACGGGTGCGAGGCACCAAGAACCCGGACCGTGAGGCGATCGTGCGACTGCGGCCGGACCTGGTGATCGCGAACAAGGAAGAGAACCGCGAGCTCGACGTCGCCCGGCTGCGCGCTGCCGGGGTGCCGGTGTGGGTGACCGTCATCGAGACCGTCCCACAGGCCCTGGACTCGCTCGAGCGAATGTTCACCGAGGCTCTGGAGACCCCGGTCCCCGACTGGCTCGACACGGCACGAGCGCTCTGGTCGGGCCCGCTTCCCGACGTCACCGCCACCACCGCGATCCCGATCTGGCGGGATCCCTGGATGGTGGTCGGGAGGTCCACCTTCACCGGCGACCTGCTGCGCCGGGCCGGTCTCGCCAACGCGTTCGCCGAGGACCCGGACCGCTACCCGCACGTGGCGCTGGAGGAGATCGACCGGCCGGACGTGGACGTCGTACTGCTGCCGGACGAGCCGTATGTGTTCAGCGAAAGCGACGGCCCCGAGGCCTTCCATCGCGCGCCGACCCGACTGGTGAACGGCCGGCTGATCACCTGGTACGGCCCGTCACTGCTGCCGGCGCACGACATGCTGCGGCAGCTCGTGGCGACGCTGTGAGCACCGCCGGAACACCGGCGGCCGACAAATAGGACACCCTCACTCCTCCCTGTGCTTCTACTCACACCACCACCCCGCAAATTACTAGGACGTCCTACTATCTATTACTAGGACGTCCGACTATCTCTCCAACTAGCGCTCCGCCGACGTGTTTTGGGAAGGCCCTCCATGAGCGATCTGCACCGTCCAGTGCATCCCGTCCGCCTGGTCACCGCTTCTGCCCTGTTCGACGGACACGACGCGTCGATCAACATCATGCGGCGGATCTTCCAGTCCCAGGGCGCCGAAGTGATCCACCTCGGACACAACCGGTCGGTGCAGGAGGTCGTGGACGCGGCGCTCGAGGAGGACGTACACGGTGTGGCGGTCTCGTCGTACCAGGGCGGGCATGTCGAGTATTTCGAGTACCTGGTCGAGTCGCTGCGCGAGCGGGGAGCGGAACACATCCGTGTGGTGGGCGGCGGGGGCGGCGTGATCGTGCCCGAGGAGATCGCCCGGCTGCGCGGGAGCGGGGTGACGATCTTCTCCCCCGAGGACGGCCAGCGGATGGGCCTCGCCGGGATGGTCAACTCGGTGGTGAAGGACTGCGACTTCGACCTCTGGGACAGCAAGCCGACCGACGCCGCCGCCGTACGCGCCGGGGATCGGTTCGCGGTCGCCCGGGCCGTCACCGGTGCCGAACTCGGCAAGCTGCCCGCGGACCTGCTCGGTGAGCTGCGTGCCGCCGCGGCGTCACGGGTCACGCCGGTATTGGGCATCACCGGCACCGGCGGCTCCGGGAAGTCGTCACTGACCGACGAGCTGGTACGCAGGTTCCGTGTCGACCAGCAGGACAAGCTGCGGGTCGCGGTGATCGCGGTCGACCCGACCCGCCGCCGTGGCGGCGGCGCGCTGCTCGGCGACCGGATCCGCATGAACTCCCTCGACGGGGACCGGGTCTTCTTCCGGAGTCTGGCCACCCGCGGCAGCCACGAGCTGCCCGAGCACCTCTCCGACGTGATCGACGTGGTCAAGGCCGCCGGTTTCGACCTGGTGATCGTGGAGACGCCGGGCATCGGCCAGGGCGACGCGGCGATCGTGCCGTTCGTCGACACCTCGATGTATGTGATGACGCCGGAGTTCGGGGCCGCCTCGCAGCTCGAGAAGATCGACATGCTCGACTTCGCGGACGTCGTGGCGATCAACAAGTTCGAGCGGCGTGGCGCCAAGGACGCGCTGCGCGACGTGGGCCGCCAACTGGTCCGCAACCGCGAGGCGTTCCACAGCAGGCCCGAGGAGATGCCGGTGTTCGGCACCTCGGCGGCGACGTTCAACGACGACGGGGTCACCGCGCTCTACCAGCACCTGACGACCGCCCTGGCCGAGAAGGGGCTGCGGCTGTCCGAGGGTGCGCTGCCGCGCGTCGACGTACGCCACTCCTCCGGCATCCGGCAGGTGGTGCCCGCGGACCGGGTGCGCTACCTCGCCGAGATCACCGAGACGATCCGCAGGTACCACGACGACACCCAGCGGCTCGCCGACGCAGCCCGACGGGTCCAGCGCCTGGACGTCGTCAAGGGCGAGCTCGTCGAGGCCGGCTCCGACGCCGGGAGCGTGGCGTCGCTGCTCGAGGACGCCCGCAAGCACCTCCCGCACGACGTCACGGAGCAGATCGAGAACTGGCCCGCCGTCGTGGAGTCCTACTCCGGTGACGAGCAGGTCGTGAAGGTCCGGGACAGGGAGATCCGCACCAAGCTGACCCGCGAGTCCCTGTCGGGCAACAAGGTGCCCCGCGTGGCGCTGCCGACGTTCACCGACCACGGGGAGCTGGTGCGGTTCTGGCGTCGCGAGAACCTGCCCGGCTACTTCCCGTTCACCGCAGGGGTCTTCCCGTTCAAGCGCGACGGCGAGGACCCGGCGCGGATGTTCGCCGGCGAGGGCGATCCGTTCCGCACCAACCGGCGGTTCAAGCTGCTGTCCGAGGGCCAGCCGGCCACGCGGCTGTCCACCGCGTTCGACTCGGTGACGCTCTATGGCCGCGACCCCGACGAGCGCCCCGACATCTACGGCAAGGTCGGCACCTCCGGCGTGTCGGTCGCGACCCTGGACGACATGAACGCGCTCTACGACGGCTTCGACCTGGTCGCGCCGACGACCTCGGTGTCGATGACGATCAACGGTCCGGCACCCACCGTGCTGGCGTTCTTCCTCAACACCGTCATAGACCAGGGCCTCGAGAGGTTCCGCGCTTCCGAGGGCCGCGACCCCTCCCCCACGGAGGCGGCCGAGCTGCGCGCACACGCGCTGGCGAACGTGCGCGGCACGGTGCAGGCGGACATCCTGAAGGAGGACCAGGGCCAGAACACCTGCCTGTTCTCCACCGAGTTCTCCCTGCGGATGATGGCCGACATCCAGGAGTGGTTCATCGCCAACAAGGTCCGCAACTTCTACTCTGTGTCCATCTCCGGCTACCACATCGCCGAGGCCGGCGCGAACCCGATCAGCCAGCTCGCACTCACCCTCGCCAACGGCTTCACCTACGTCGAGGCCTACCTGGCACGCGGCATGCACATCGACGACTTCGCGCCCAACCTGTCGTTCTTCTTCTCCAACGGCATGGACCCGGAGTACTCCGTGCTCGGCCGGGTCGCCCGCCGTATCTGGGCCGTCGCGATGAAGGAGAAGTACGGCGCCAACGAGCGTTCCCAGAAGCTAAAGTACCACGTCCAGACCTCCGGCCGGTCCCTGCACGCCCAGGAGATGGACTTCAACGACATCCGCACCAGCCTGCAGGCGCTGATCGCCATCTACGACAACGCCAACTCGCTGCACACCAACGCCTACGACGAGGCCGTCACCACCCCGTCCGAGGAGTCGGTACGACGCGCGCTGGCGATCCAGCTCATCATCAACCGCGAGTGGGGCCTGGCGATGAACGAGAACCCGCTGCAGGGCTCGTTCATCATCGACCAGCTCACCGACCTGGTCGAGGAAGCGGTGCTCACCGAGTTCGACCGAATCAACGAACGCGGCGGCGTGCTCGGCGCCATGGAGACCGGCTACCAGCGCGGCCGCATCCAGGACGAGTCGATGCTGTACGAGCAGCGCAAGCACGACGGCACCCTGCCGATCATCGGCGTGAACACCTTCCGCCGGCCCGGCGGCGACACCGAACCCCAGGAGCTCGAACTCGCCCGCGCCACCGAGACGGAGAAGAAGTCCCAGCTCGGGCGCGTCCGTGACTTCCACACCGCGCACAGCGCTGAGGCCGGGCAGGCTATCGTCCGACTGAAGGAAGCCACCATCAACGGCGACAACGTCTTCGAGGTCCTCATGGACGCCGCCCGCGTCTGCTCGCTGCAGCAGGTCACCGAGGCGTTCTTCGAAGTCGGCGGCCAGTACCGGAGGAACGTGTGATGACCCAGCTGTCCATACCGTCGTTCGACCAGGTGATGGAGCTGCCCGCCTGGGTGAACGCCACGGTGACGCCGGACTTCATCGACCAGAACGGCCACATGAACATCCGCCACTACCTCGAGCTGGACGCGCGCAGCACCTCGCTGCTGTGCGAGGAGGTCGGCATCGACGACAGTTACCGGGCGAACCGGCGTATGGGCGTCTTCACCGCGGAGCATCACCTGCGGTACTACAGCGAGATGCACGAGGGCGAGAAGCTCTCCGTGCACACGCGCGTGCTGGCAAGGTCGTCCAAGGCGGTGCACATGATGGCGTTCCTCCTCGACCGCACGCATGACCGCCTGGCCAACACGCTCGAGCTGGTGCTGGTCCACGTCGACATGGACACCCGCCGCGCGACTCCCATCCCGGACGACATCGTCGCCGGGTTCGACCGCCACATCGCCGAGGACTCCCGCCTCGGCTGGCCGGCACCGCTGTGCGGCGTCATGGGCGTCAGGAGCTGACCCACCGCACTCGACCGCAGCAGACAGGCGAAGGGCGCCCGTGGGCCTGAGTGTGACTTCCGACCTGGGCGCCCTTCGAGCGGCATGTACGTGTTCATCGACGACCATGGGGCTCTCGATCAACAGATCGGGTGACCGTCGAAGCTGACCTATGCGGAACTGTTGTGCCTGGTCGCCACCTGGGTGCCGTGACTCGGCGCGCAGGACTCCCTCACATAGCCGCGCTCTTTGTCGACGACGTTGCGCAGCGGGCGGCCCTCCTTCCTGCGCGTCAGGTTCTCCAGGAAGAGGTCAGCGAGGTGGCCGCGCCAGCCGGTGACCTCGCCCGCCGTGTGCGGGGAGACGATCACACCCGGCATGTCCCACAAGGGCGAGGCAATGGGCAGCGGTTCGTGCGCGAAGACGTCCAGGGCCGCCCCTGCGAGACGCCCGTCGGCCAGGTGGCGGACAAGCGCCTCCTCGTCGACGAGTCCGCCCCGGCCCACGTTGACGAGCCGGGCGCCCGGCTTCATCGCGGCGAAGACGGATGTGTCGACCATGCCGCGGGTGGCCGCGGTGAGCGGCGCCGCCAGCACCACGTAGTCCGCTTCGGCCAGTGCCGAGCGCAGGCCGGCTGGGCCGTGCACCGTGCCGAAGTCGGGATCGTCCTCGCGCCGCGCACGTCCTGCGCCGCTCACCCGCATGCCGACCACGCGCAACAGGCGGGCCACGGCGCGGCCGATGGGTCCCGTACCCCAGACCAGGACGGTCCGTCCCGCGATGCGTTCGCTGTCTCGCGGCCGCCACTCACGGCGCCGCTGGTGCTCCCATGTACCCGGGAAGTCCTTGGCGAGGGCGAGGATCAGTCCGAGTACGTACTCGGCGATGGGCTGGTCGTAGACGCCGCGTGAATTGGTCAGCACCACGCGGGGGTTGTCGACCAGGGCCGGAAAGAGCAAGGAGTCGATGCCGGCGGCGGCCACATGGACCCAGCCGGGTGCCCGCGACGGGTCCTCCGGCCAGGCCGCCTCGACCGCCTGGGTGATGGAGTGCCAGCAGAAGAGGACGTCCGCGGTGGGCAGGAGGAGCGGCAGTTCCTCCTCGGTGGCGTAGACGGTGTCCGCGAACCGCTCGATGCTCGCGGCGTTGGGCGGCAGACTGCCGCGGTGCAGGACGACGAGCCGGTCAGCCACGGCGGTCCGCCGCGGGGATGGCGACGTATTCGTACTCCGGGCACATCAGGCGTGTGGCCCGGCGCAGGTGCTCGGACTCGTGGCTCATACGGCGGCTCTCCCGGCGCGAGACGATACGGGTGGACATTGGTGCGGGACGTCTCTCACCCTGTGGGCGGTCTGGCGGGAAGGTCAACGGCCACGGTGTTCGCCGCCGAGGGCCTTTGTGGACGGTGTGTCAACCGGACAGCGGCCGCGGAACAGACTGTCCACCCGGCGTTGCCCGAGCGAACACCGTGTTCATTGACGGTGGCCGCGCGCTGAACCAAGGTGATGGCCAACCCCGGACCGCCTCACCCGGCCACTCCGGTAGCCACCGGCCCGGCTGTCCGGCGACCACGGGCCAGTCGTTCCGGCGACCACCGGTCCCTGCCACCCCGGTCAGCACCAACCAGGCCACCCCGGTGACCACCGGTCCACCCCCGCGTACAGCGCTGTGCGCATCCCAATGCTTGACGCACGAACGCCTCCGCTCCGGTCCCCCTGCCGGCGCGCGTCCCCCCGCATCCCGCGTCCCCAGGAGCTCAAGCATGTCCCTGACCTCAACCACCGGAGGGGCGTCGTCACTCGACGACGCGCCCGTCACTCCCTTCCACCGCAGGATCATGGCCGTCGCCATGGGCGGCCCGTTCTGCGACGGCTATCTGCTCGGCGTAATGGGCGTCGCCCTCGGCCTCATCACGCCCGCGCTCCACCTCGACACCTTGTGGACCGGACTGATCGCGGCCTCCGTGCTGGTCGGTGTGTTCCTCGGCGGGGCGGTCTTCGGACCGATCACCGACCGCGTCGGCCGGCATCTGATGTACGTCCTCAACCTGGCCGCCTTCGTGGTCTTCTCGGTGCTCCAGTTCTTCGTCACCGAAGCCTGGCAGCTGCTGGTGCTGCGGCTGCTCATCGGCATCGCAATCGGCGCCGACTACCCCATCGCCTCCGCCCTCACCACCGAGCTGGTGCCCCGCCGGATGCGCGGCCCTGCCCTGTCCGGCCTGGTGCTGGCCTGGTGGGTCGGATACGGCGTGAGCTTCTGGGTGGGCTGGGCGCTGACCGGACTCGGCGACGACGCCTGGCGCTGGATGCTGGCCTCCGGCACCGTCCCGGCGTTGGTCTTCCTCTTCTTCCGGGCCGGCATCCCCGAGTCGCCGCGCTGGCTGGCCTCGCGCGGCCGGATCGACGAGGCGAAGGCGGTCGTACGCAAACACCTGGGCCAGGACGTCAGCGACGACGAGCTGCTCTCGGAGAACCGGCAGCAGCAGCGCGGCGGCTCCGGCCTCGGCAACCTCGTCGAGGTCTTCAAGCGCGGCTACACCGTCCCGGTCGTCTTCTGCTCCGTCTTCTGGATCTGTCAGGTCGCGCCCGCCTTCGCGGTCCGCTCCTTCCAGCCGCAGATGCTGTCCGCCTTCGGGGTGGAGAGCAGCTACGCCTCCAGCGCGGTGATCACCACCATCGCGGTGGCCGGCATCGCGCTCGGCCTGGTGGTCGTCAACCGGATCGGCCGCCGCTCGCTGCTGATCAGCACCTTCGTGGGCATCAACGCCTCGCTGATCGCACTGGCCGTGCTCCCGCTGCACTGGGCCTTCGTGGTGGTGGCCCTGTTCGCCGCCTTCCAGTTCTTCGAGGCGGCGGGCAGCGGGCTCCAGTTCGTCTACCCGAGCGAGCTGTTCCCGACCGATCTGCGCGCCACGGGTGTGGGCATCGCCACCGCCATGAGCCGCGTCGGATCCGCGAGTTCCACCTTCCTGCTCCCGATCGTCACCGCCGACCTGGGTGTGCGGGGCACGCTCGGCATCGCCGTGGCCATCACCATGGCGGGGCTGATCGTCTCGTACTTCCTCGCCCCCGAGACCAAGGACCTGGGGCTGGCCGAGGCCAGCCACCGCTCCTGAAACCCCTTCCCTCGCTCCTGAAACCCTTTCCCATCCCGAGGAGTTCTCTCCATGCGCAAGGTCGTCAGCTTCGACTGCTACCGCACCCTCATCAACTTCGACACGCAGGCCGCCACTCACGAGATCGTCAAGGACCGGCTGGCCGAGATCGGCGTCGACCCCAAGCAGTTCCACCACGACGCGTACGTCATGCGCTTCCAGGGCGTCCTCGACGAGTACCTCCCCTACCGCGAGGTCGTCCGCCGCACCCTGCGCAACGTCATGACGCTGCACGGCCTCGAATACCGCGACGAGGACGGCGAGGCCCTGATCGAGGCCATCAAGAAGTTCAAGCCGTTCCGCGAGGTCCCGGACGCGCTGCGCCGTCTCAAGAGCCAGTACGACATCGCCATCCTCTCCAACAGCGAGGACGACCTCATCCAGTATGCGGTCGACGAGCTCGGCGTGGAGTGGGACTACGTCCTCACCGCCGAACAGGCCGGGGCGTACAAGCCGACGCCGCAGGCCTTCGAGTACCTGATGAAGGCCACCGGGCGCGGACCGGAGGACATCATCCACACGGCCCAGGGCTGGGAGTACGACATCATGCCGACGAAGCGCTACGAGGGCATGCGGCGGATCTGGGTGAACCGGTACGGCTTCCCGGGCTCGGCCGCCTTCCAACCGTACGAGGAGATCAAGGACCTCTCCGAGCTGCCCGGACTGCTCGGCGTCTGACCCTCCTGGTTGCCCGCCCGCCCAGCCGCCCTGAAAGGACATTCCGTGAGCGCGACCACGCTCGGCCACCCCGGCCCGGTCAACGGCCGGATCTCCCACTGGTTCACCGAAATCCCCACCCCCCGGCCGCCGTTGCCCGGCGACCGCGACGCCGACGTGTGCATCGTGGGCGCGGGTCTCACCGGACTGTGGACCGCGTACTACCTGAAACTGGCCGACCCCTCGCTGCGGATCAGCATCCTCGAGGCCGAGTTCGCCGGTTTCGGCGCCTCCGGCCGCAACGGCGGCTGGGCCTCGGGGCTCGTACCCGGCGCCCGCGACCGGCTCGCCGGGCAGTACGGGCGCGAGGCCGTACTCGACTACCAGCGCGCCATGAACGAGGCCGTCGACGAGATCATCGCCGTGGCCGAACGCGAGGGCATCGACGCGGACATCGTCAAGGGCGGCACCCTGCGCGTCGCCCGTACCCCCGCGCAGGCGACACGGCTGCGCCACAAGACCGAGGCCGACCACGAGTGGGGCGTCCGGGAAGCGGTGATGCTCACGCCCGAGGAGGCCGCCGACCGCATCCGGATCCAGGGGATGACGGCGGCGGCATGGACGCCGCACTGCGCCCGGCTCCAGCCCGCCGCCCTGGTCCGCGGGCTCGCCGAGACCGTCGAACGCCTCGGCGTGACCCTGTACGAGAAGTCCCCGGTCACGGCCATCGAGCCCGGACGCGCCGTCACCGCGCACGGAACCGTCAGCGCCCCCGTCGTGCTGCGCGCGACCGAGGGCTTCACCGCCTCGCTCAAGGGGCTGCGCCGCGCCTGGCTCCCGATGAACAGCTCGATGATCGCCACCGAGCCGCTGCCGGAGGAAGTGTGGGAGGAGATCGGCTGGGCGGGCCGCGAGACGCTGGGCGACACCGCGCACGGGCACATGTACGCGCAACGCACGCCGGACGACCGGATCGCGATCGGCGGGCGCGGCGTCCCGTACCGCTTCGGCTCGCGCACCGACGACGCCGGGCGGGTGGATGCCCGTACGATCGGCCAGCTCACCGAGACGCTGTACGCGATGCTGCCGCAGGCGTCCGGTGCCCGCGTCGATCACGCCTGGTGCGGGGTGCTCGCTGTGCCCCGCGACTGGTCGGCGACGGTGGGCCACGACCGGGCGAGCGGCCTCGGCTGGGCCGGGGGGTACGTCGGACACGGCGTCACCTCCACGAACCTCGCCGCCCGCACCCTCACCGACCTCGTACTCGGGCGCGAGACCCGGCTGACCCGGCTTCCCTGGACAGGGCACCGCCCCGGTACGTGGGAGCCGGAACCGCTGCGCTGGCTTGGGGTG
Organism: Streptomyces sp. NPDC002896; assembly: GCF_040295225.1. NCBI lineage: Bacteria > Bacillati > Actinomycetota > Actinomycetes > Kitasatosporales > Streptomycetaceae > Streptomyces > Streptomyces sp. NPDC002896. The sequence goes on from NZ_JBEOVA010000018.1 coordinate 11,509, forward strand.
CGTGGTCTGTACGTTGCCTATCGGCTCGCGGACCGGCATGAGGCGGGTGGGCGGACCCGCACGTCTCCGATCGCAACGGCCGCGGATCTGATTGCTCGGCGGCCCTGACGAGACAGTTCGGTCACCGCCCCGAAAGGGGCGCGGGGAACTGCGCGAGCAACCACATCGAACCCGCAGCCGCCAACACCCAGGCGGCCTACGGCGAAAAGGCGCACCGCCTCTGAGCAGCGCAATCACCCCTTGCGCTCCCCGCGCCCCACCCCTCAGAGTGGTCCGGTCAACGTGCCGGACCAGTCGGCACGACGTGTAAACGGGAGCCTGACCCATGCCGTTCCTCACGGTCGCGGACGTGCTGCGGCTGCCCGTCATCACCGCCGGCCTTCCACGGGTGGCGGCGGGCGAGGGCCAGCTGTCCCGCACCGTCCGCTGGGTCCACGTCACCGAACTGCTCGACCCCGCCTCCTTCCTCGAAGGCGGCGAACTCGTCCTCACCACCGGCATGCCGTATCCGGCGGACCCCACCCAACTACGCGGTTTCGTGGACCAGTTGGCTGATGTGGGCGCGGCGGGACTCGTCGTCGAGCTCGGCCGTCGCTACCAGCACGCGCCGAGCGATCTGGTCAGCGCGTGCCGGGAACGCGATCTCCCGCTGATCGTGCTGGCGCGCGGCGTGCGCTTCATCGAGGTCACCCAGACCGTGCACGCGCTGATCCTCGACGCGCAGGGCGAACTCCTGCGCCGCGCCCAGCAGGTCAACGAGCTGTTCACCTCGCTCACGCTGCGCCGTGCTGAGCCCGAGGAGTTCGTCCAGGCGGCGGCAGACCTGACGGGCTGCCCGGTGGTGCTGGAGAACCTGGTCCACCATGCAGTGATCAGCCGCACTGCGGGGCACCCCGACGGGAACGTGCTCGAGGCCTGGCCGCGCCGCTCTCGCACCGCGCCGACCCCGGACCGGGCCGCGCCGAGCGGTCCCGAGGGGTGGCTGGTGGCTCCGGTCGAGGAACAGGGACAGCGGTGGGGACGGCTGGTGATGCTGCCCCAGAACTCCGGTCCGCCCATCGGGCCCGAGCACACCGTGATCCTGGAGCAGGCCGCGACCGCCCTCACCCTGGCCCGGCGGACAGGCCATTCCCGGTGGGACCGGCGCGCCCACAGCTCCGTACTCCTCGACCTCCTCCACTGGCGTTACCGGAGCCGTACCGAGGCTCGTCTTCGCGCCGAGGCCCTGGGACTGCCCACGACCGGCCACCGACTGATACCGGTGATCGTCGACCACGGGCGGACGGCACTCTCCGGGGCTGACCTGGCGGACCACCTCGCCTCCGAGCTGCACACCTCCGGCGTCAAGGCACTGATCGGCGAACTGGACGCGGACCGGACGGGGTTGCTCCTCGCCCTGGCCCGCGCCACCGCCTGGCAGCCCGTGGTGGAGCGTGTCGGCCGGGCGCTGCACGAGACGTTCGGCAAGGACGTCGTCGTCTCGGTCGGCCCCGGAGTCACCGAACTCAGCAGGGTGACACGGTCGTTCCGCGAGGCCGAGGAGGTCGCCGACGCCATCGGCCCCGCGTCCCCGCCCCGCCCGTTCCATGTGTCCTCCGACATCGGGCTGCCGGAGCTGCTGTACTCGCTGCGCGACGACACCCGGCTGCAGAAGTACGTGGAACGGCAGCTCGGACGCCTCGTCGAGCACGACGAGCGGAACGGCGGCGACCTTCTGGGGATCCTGCGCGAATACCTCGCCGCGGCCGGCAACAAGTCGATAGCCGCCAAGCAGGCCGGACTCTCCCGGCAGGCCTTCTACCAGCGCCTTCACACCATCGAGCGGCTCCTCGGCGCCGACCTGGAGTCCGGCGCGCACCGCGCTCAACTCCATGTGGCGGTCACTGCGCTGGACCTACTGAGCGGGGTGGGTCCGGACTGAGGCCGACGGTCACTCGTGTCCGTCGAGAACCACGGTGAAGTCGCGGAGCTCGTAGCTCCCTATCGCGTCGTTGAAACCGACCCTGGGCGGGGTCGCCATCCGGAGTCCGGGGAGGACGAAGAGCCGGCTGAGCAGGACGTCCGTCTCCAGGATCGCGATATGGGCGCCGGGGCACTTGTGCGGGCCGTCGCCGAAGGACAGTCCAGGAGGGCCGGCGCCGTCGGTCATCGCCCGGCCGGGACGGATCCGTCCCGGAGCGGCGCCCACCGAACACTCGTCGAGATTGACCGTGTCGACCAAGATGTCGAGCTGTTCCCCGGCCGGCACCGTCACCGTCTCCTCATGACCGCTCGGCAGGGCTAGAGGAGCGGTGGTACGACGGCTGAGTCGGCCGACGACCGGTTCGAGCCTGAGTATCTCGTGCAGGATCGCGATCCTGTCGGCCTCGTCCGCCGCCCGATAGCGCGTGAGCAGTGCGTCGTCGGTGAACAGATGCCAGGCCGCGGCGCTGACGAACTCGCGGGTGGTGACCATGCCCGCCGCGGCGAACGTGATGCACTCGCCGAGGATCTCCCCGGACGAACAGCCCTCGTCGAGCAGGTGTGAGATCAGGTCGTCACGACGTTGCCGGCGGCGGACCCGCACGGCCGGGCGTACGTCTCCCAGATAGACCCGCAGCCAGTTCGCGTTCTGCCGCACCAGCCAGTAGATCCCGTGGAAGCTGGTCAGCCCCGGTTTTCCGAACTCCTCGGGGAAGAAGCGCTCCAGTCGTTGCCGGATGCCGGGCCGGCTCTCCGTCAGGCCGATCACGGCAGAGGCGACCTCGATCGCCAGATGGAAACCCACGTCGGGAAGACTGGCTCGGCCCGCGTCTTGGAGCTTCTGGATCTGGGTCTCCGCGACCCGGACCATGACGTCGCGGTACCGCTCGTCGACGCGGCGAGGGGTGAAGAAACGGGCGGTCTGCCGCCGGTGTTCGCGGTGTTCCGGCCCGTCCCGGTAGAGGACTGGGCGCCTGATGCGCGAAGGGAGTTTCTCCACGGTCTCGATACCGAGACCGGCCTGCACGGTCTCGGTGCTGCGTAATACGGCGCGGGCCGCCTCGTATCCGCGTACCTGCCAGACCCCGTCGGGCCCTCGCCGCACCGGACAGTTGTTCTCGGCCGGGCCCCGCTCGATCCTGCGTTGTCCGTACTGCATTTCCTCGCCGCCCACCAGCGGCACCTCCTCTTCCGAGCAACTCTCGTGCCAGGGCCGACAGGAACGATCACCGGGCGTTCAAGACGGTACTGGGCATACCTCCGCTCCCGCTGCGCTTGAACCAGCCGAAGAACCGCGCTGCGCCGCATCGCACGGACAAGCCTGGTGCTGTGCGCGGCGGCTGTGATTTGCTGATCCCATGACCTTGTTCGTGACCCGTCGCCACGTCGACTTCATGCGCGTCACGACCATGGCCTGTTCCGCCGGGCGCTGACACCGCGTCGCAGGCGTCCTGCCGCCGCCTAGCGGCCCCGTTCGTGCCGCCGTCGCGCGCCTGACCGCGCGAGTGTCGACCTGACCGAGGCGATCAACAACCCTGCCGTCGGCGCGGGTTGAGCTGGCGCCCGGCAGCGCTCCACCGGCTGACGGCGAACACGTTCGTCGTACCCGTGGACCCGGACCGGCTGTATCCGCCGGGTCCCACCACCCTTCACCCCGTTGAGGAAAGGCATCACCATGTCCCCCCGCACCGCCGACACAGCCGTGGCCGTCCACCCGCTGCTCGCCGAGCGCTGGAGCCCCCGCTCGTTCGACGCCTCGCACACGATCACCGACGATGAGCTCGTCTCGCTGCTCGAGGCGGCCCGCTGGGCGCCTTCCGCTCGCAACTCCCAGCCATGGCGGTTCCTGGTCGGCCGACGCGGTGACACGACGTACAAGCGCATCTTCGACACCCTCATGGCCGGCAACCGGCTCTGGGCGGGGAACAGTTCGCTGCTGGTCGCGGCGGTGGCGGCGGAGCGCCTCGAGGACGGCACGCCGCACCACGGCGCCGCGTACGACACAGGGCTGGCGGTGTCCCAACTGTCCGTGCAGGCCCACGCCTTGGGGCTGCACGCCCATCAGATGGGCGGCTTCGACCGTGAGCAGCTGCGCACGGCGCTGGACATCCCGGACGGCTACCGGCCGCTCTCCGTCACCGCGGTCGGGGCCCTGGCCCTGGCGGACCTCCTCCCACCGGAACTGCGCGACCGCGAGACCGCAGCCCGCGAGCGGCGCCCCTTGAAGGAGACCTTCTTCGCGGAGGGCTGGGGCAATCCGATTCCGGTCCGGCACGACGGTTGAGGGGGACGCCATATGCGCGCATTCGGATTCAAGTCGAACGGCGGCCCGGACGTCCTGCAGGAGATCGAGGTGCCGACACCGGCCCCCGGCCTGGGCCAGGTGCTGATCGAGGTCGCGTACGCCGGGGTGAACTTCGCCGAAGTGCAGCACCGGCGTGGCGAGTTCGGCGAGCCCGACGGCCCCGGCGGCTACGACGTGCCGGGTCTTGAGGTGTCCGGCACGGTCGTGGCGCTCGGCACCGGTGCGGCCGGACCGGCTGTCGGCGAGCAGGTCGCCGCCTATCTTCCGGCTTTCGGCGGCTACGCCGAGTTCGCGGTGGCCGACACGGACTTCGTCCGGCCGGTAAGCGGATCGCCTTGGCGCACGCGGCGGGAGTGCCGTGCGTGTATCCGACGGCGTACGGGGTGCTGGCGGACGCGGGGCGGCTGCGCAGCGGTGGGACCGTCCTGATCCATGCCGCGGCGGGCGGAGTCGGCTCGGCCGCGGCCAGGATCGCGTGTTCCCTCGGCGCGGAGCGGGTCTTCGGCACGGTGGCTCCCCGGAGAAGGCGGAACTGGCCGCCGCTCTTGGCTACGACGCGTTGTTCGCCCGGGACGGCTTCGCGGACGCTGTGCGGGAGGCCACCGCGGGGCGCGGCGTCGACCTGGTGCTGGACCCGGTCGGCGGGCCGGTGCGCCGGGCGAGTCTGGAGGTGCTGGCCCCCTTCGGCCGGGTCGTCGTCTACGGCGACCTCGGGCTCCACGGGGACTGGACGGCCGACGTATGGGACCTGTGGAAGAACAGCCGGAGCATCGCCGGGTACAACATCGGCGACGTCGCCCGCCGCTCCCCCGCCACCATCGGCGAGCACCTGTCCAGCGCGCTGTCCGCACTCGCTTCCGGAGTACTTGCCTACGACCCTCCGGCCATGGCCCCGCTGGCGGAGGTGGTCGAAGTCCACCGGTCCTTCGAGGCCGGATCCACCCACGGGAAGACCGTGTTGGACATCGCGGGGCGGGGCGCCGTGTGAGCGAGCGGCATACCGCGGCGGCCGATACCGCGGCGGCCGCTGCGAGCAGGGTGGCCGTGCTCCCGGGCGAGAATCGCGCTGCCCGGCGGGCGCTGTTGGTCTGCCTGGCGGCGGGGATCACGACCCTGCTCGACCAGTCGGTCCTCAACATCGCCGTGCCGGTGCTGGGCCGGTCGTTGGAGGCGACCCCCGCCCATGTGCAGTGGATTATCGCCGGTTACTCACTGACCTTTGGCCTGGCATTCGTGCCCGGCGGCAGCCTCGGCGACGTACACGGGCGCAAGGGCCTGTTCCTGATCGGTCTGTCGTCCTTCGTGATGTGCGGCGTGGTGGCCGCCACCGCGACGCATCCGGACGTGGTGGTGGCGGCACGGCTGGTGCAGGGCGCAGGTGCCGGACTGGTCAACTCGCAGGTGATCGGCACCATCCAGGACGTCTTCCGCGGATTGGACCGGGCGCGCGCGCTCGGTCTGTACGCCGTCACCGGGGGCGTCGCCACAGCGGTCGGGCCGACGCTCGGCGGCGTCCTTGTCGGCACGTGCGGTCCGGGACTCGGGTGGCGGCTGTGCCTGCTGCTCAGTGCACCGTGCGGAGTACTGACCCTCTGGTTCGCAGGACGCTGGCTGCCTGCATCGCGGAGTAGTACGGGTCGCAATGGACTCGACTGGTGGGGCCTGGTGTGGGCGGGTGCGCTGACGCTGGCGTTGATGCTGCCTTTCATCCGCACTCCGGACGACGGCCGCGGCGCGGCGCTGTGGGCCGGCGCCGCCTTCGTCGCGGCCGTCGTCTTCGTGGTGGAGCAGCGTTATCGGGTGCGGGCGGGGCGACGGCCACTGGTGCATCCGTCGCTGGCGCGCTCGGCCCCATACGCGCTCGGAACGGTCGTGGCGATGGCTCAGTTCGGCTCATCGCTGGCCGCCGGGCTCGTGCTGACCATGTTCCTGCAGGACGGCCTGGGTCTGTCCGCGCTCGTCGCCGCCGCGGTCAGCCTCCCGGCGGCGGTGGCCATGGGTGTCACGTCGGCGGTGGCCTGGCGCGTGGTGCGGCGCCTGGGCGCCCACACGGTGACCGTGGGCCTGGTCCTGGGCGTACTGGCCTTGCTGGCCGGGGCGGCGGCCACGGTGACCGTGCCGCTCGCCGCGCTGCCGTTCGTGCTCGCCGCAGTCCAGCTGTGCTCCGGCGCCGCGTCGGGGCTCAGCATCTCCCCCAACCAGGCCCAGGTCCTGCAGCATGCCCCTGCCGAGGCCGCCGGAGTGGCCGGGGGCATTCTCCAGATGGCTCAGCGGATCGCCGCGGCCATCAGCCTGAGCGCCGTCTCGGGGATCTATCTGCGGGGCGGTTCCCATGCGACGGATGCACCACGGGTCGCGTACGCGCAGGCGACGCTCGTCTGTGCCGGGATGCTCGTCGTGGCGCTGGCCGTGTCACTGGTGAGATCTCACGGGGCCGACCGCGGGCATCCCCGGCCGCACACGGCGACCGGGGACCCCGGGGCGGGGCCCGCTGCCCGTCCCCTCAGGGAAACTTCGTGACCCTGGCGTCCGCAACCGTCCCTTGTGCCACCGCGCAGTTGGCAGCCGGTGGCACGGTGGGTGCCACGCCCGGACCCCCGGCGCGGGAAGCATTGTCTCGGCGACTCGGTAGGCCTCACAAACGGTGCCGCGGGACCACCGGTCACCCCAGCGGCCCACTCCCCAAGCCCTACCGCGCCACACTGCCCGATGCAGTCCGCGGCACACTCAACGCAAGCTGTGCGCGCTCGGCGGCCCCGGCGGCGAAGTGCATGTCGGAGGACCGGATACGCGAGGTCGCCAGGACGCTGACGACCGCGGTCAGCGCGAGGTATCCGCACGCGATCCAGGGCGCGCCATGGCCCGCGGCGAGGAACGTGGTCATCAGCAGCGGTGTGATGCCGGAGGCGTAGATGCCGGACATCTGGTAGACGAACGACATGCCGGTGTACCGGACCTCGGCCGGGAACAGGGCGGCGAACAGCGTGCCCTGGGCTCCGTAGAAGTACGCGTGCACCACGCCCAGCGTCACCGCCATCACCACGGCGAAAACCCATATCCCGGCCGCCTGGAACAGCCCGAAGGCGGGGAACACGCTGAGGCCGAACAGCACCAATCCGACCATGTACGTCCGGCGGGCGCCGTGCCGGTCCACCAGGGAACCGGACACCGGGATCAGCACGGCCATCAGCAGCGCGGCGAACGTGACCGCGAGCAGTACCGGGGTACGTGGCAGCTTGAGTTCCGAGGTGGCGTAGGAGATCGCGAACACGCCCCAGGTGTTGAACGCCGCGCCCTCGCCCCACCGGGCCAGCATCCCGAGCAGTGTGAGGCGCCTGGTTCCTGCGTCCCGCAGCAGCGTGGCCAGCGGGACCCGGGAGGCTGTCTGCCGCCGCTCGACGTCCCGGAACGCGGGGGTTTCGTCCACCTTCAGCCGTACGGCGATGCCGACGGCGACCAGGACGAGGCTGATCAGGAAGGCGAGCCGCCACCCGTACCGGAGGAAGGCCGCGTCGCTGAGCAGATCGCTCAGCAGGGCGAACAGCCCGGTTCCCAGCGCCAGTCCGAGGGCCAGTCCCATCTGCGGAAAGCTGCCGTAGCGGCCCTTGCGGCCGTCCGGGCCGTGCTCGATCGACAAGAGCACGGCACCCGCCCACTCCCCACCCAGCGCCACGCCCTGGGCGACGCGCAGGACGAGCAGGAGGACGGGTGCCCACACTCCCACCTGGTCGTAGGTGGGCAGGAGGCCGATCAGCGCGGTGGAGGCGCCCATCAGGCCCATGGTGACGGCCAGGGTCCGCCGCCGGCCGATCCGGTCCCCGATGTGGCCGAACAGCAGGCCGCCGATGGGCCGCGCCACGAAGCCGACAGCGAAGGTGGCGAAGGACAGGATGGTCCCGACGGTGTCGTTGCCGGTGGGGAAGAACAGCTTGCCGAACACCAGCCCTGCGGCGGTGCTGTAGAGGAAGAAGTCGTACCACTCCATCGTGGTGCCGAGCAGGCTGGCGAGCACCACCGTGCGCAGGCGGCGCCGTTCGCTGCGTTCGTCCGGCGTCGGGAGTGTGCGAGATGTCTCGGGCATGTCGAGGTGCCGTTTCCTTGTGTGTTCCGGGGTTCGCCGGCTCTGTTCAGCGGCCCGCGAAGGGCACGGTTCCGGGCTCGGTCGTCCGCGGTCCGGCAGGGTGCTGCCACAGTCCGCGGGCGGCGAGCAGCGGGAGGACGCCTTCGCCGAACCAGTAGGCCTCCTCCAGGTGCGGGTAGCCGGAGAGCACGAACTCGTCGATGCCCAGCGCGTGGTACTCCGCGATCCGGTCGGCGACCTCGGTGTGGCTGCCGACCAGGGCCGTACCCGCGCCGCCGCGCACCAGGCCGACGCCGGCCCACAGGTTGGGGTAGATCTCCAGATCGGCGGTGGATCCGCCGTGCAGGGCGAGCATCCGGCGCTGGCCCTCGGACTCGCTGCGGGCCAGCCCGGCCTGGACCTGGGCGATGGTGTCCGGGTCCACGTGGGACAGCAGGCGTTCGGCCTCGGCCCACGCCTGGGCTGCCGTGTCCCGGGTGATGACATGCAGCCGGATGCCGAACCGGACTTCCCGGCCCTCTTCGGCGGCGAGCTTCCGGATCCAGGCGATCTTCTCCGCGCCCTGCGCCGGGGGCTCGCCCCAGGTGAGGTAGACGTCCGAGTGGCGGGCGGCGACGGGACCGGCCGCGGGCGACGATCCGCCGAAGTAGATCGGCGGGGCGGGGTCGGGCAGCCGGTGCAGCTGCGCGCCCTCGACGCGCAGGTGCGTGCCCGCGTGGTCCACCGTCTCGCCACGCCACAGCGCGCGGACGATGCCCAGGAACTCGTCGGCGCGGGCGTAGCGGGCGTCCTTGTCCAGGAAGTCGCCGTAGGCGCGCTGCTCGTGCGACTCACCTCCGGTGACCACGTTGAGCAGCAGACGGCCGTTGGACTGGCGCTGGTAGGTGGCGGCCATCTGGGCCGAGGTGGTCGGTGAGATCTGGCCGGGCCGGAAGGCCACCAGGAACTTCAGCCGCTCGGTGACCTCGACGAGCATCGCGGTGCTCAGCCAGGCGTCCTCGCACCAGGCGCCGGTGGGCGTGAGCGCACCGACGAACCCCAGCTGCTCGGCGCTGCGCGCGATCTGGCCCAGGTAGGCGGTCGTGGGCGGGCGGTCGCCGCCGGCCGCGCCGGTGTGCACGCCGTGGCCGCCGCCGACGATGTCGCGGCTGTCGCCGTTGGTGGGCAGGAACCAGTGGAAGGTGAGTGACATGACGGGATCCTCGGTCGGGTGTTGCGGTGGGCGAGCGGGTCAGAGCAGTCCGTGGCGGGGCGGCGGGGTGCCGTTCAGGACGTAGCGGCCGATGTGCTGGACCTTCCAGCGGGAGGGGTCGTGCAGGGTGTGGGTGCGGGCGTTGCGCCAGTGCCGGTCCAGGTTCAAAGAGGCCAGGCTGGAGCGGGTGCCGGAGACCTCGAAGAGCGCGGCGGAGAGTTCCACCGCCACCGGGTCGGCGAAGGCCTTCACGGTGGCGACGGCGATCGAGGCGGCGGCCGCTGAGGCATCGGTGAGGTCGGCGCGGGCCGCGTCCACCTCCCGGGCGGCGCGTTCAAGGAGCGCCTCGGCCGCACGCAGCCGCACCGCCAGCTCTCCGAAGCGTTGGACGAGCAGCGGGTCTTCGGTTGCATGCTCGACCCCGGCCTCGAACCAGGGGCGGGTGCGGGTGCGGACGAACTCCGCGGCCTCGGCGAGCGCGCCCCCGGCGATGCCGACGTCGATCGCGGCATGCAGGAGCTGCGCGACCGCACCGTGCAACTGCGGGCCGGTGAAGGTGAGATGGTGCGGGACGACATGCTCGGCGGGCACGCGGACACCGTCCAGGCGGACCGTGCCGCTGGCGGTGGTGCGCTGGCCCATCCCGTCCCAGTCGTCGACCACGGTGAGCCCGGGTGCGTCCCGGGGGACGTAGGCGACGTGCAGCAGTTCGTCCTCGGCGCGGGCCAGCACCGGCACCCAGTGCGCGAAGAGTGCACCGGTGCTGTAGTGCTTGGTGCCGTTGAGGAGGTAGCCGCCGTCGGGCTCGGCCGTCAGCCGGGTGCGGTAGTCCTGTACGTGCTTCGTACCGGCCTCGGACTGGGCGTTGCCGAGGCGCTTGCCGGCCAGGATCTCGGCGAAGAAGAAGCGCTGCTGCTCCGGCATGCCCTGGGCGCGCAGCACGTTGACGTAGGCGAAGTGGCTTTGCGGGATCTGGGCGAGGCTGGGGTCGGCCGCGGCGAGAAGGCGGAACACCTCGGCCAGGGTCGCGATCGAGACGTCGGCCCCGCCGTACTCGGCGGGGACGGTGATGCCGAGCAGGCCGCTGGCGGAGAGCCGGTCTAGTTCGGCGGTGGGGAGAAGGCGTTCGGCGTCCCGACGCTCGGCTCCGGCGGCGAACTCGGCCGCCAGAGCGCGGGCGGTGGCGAGTGCTTCGTCATCGTTTCGGATGACCGTGGCGGTGGGGGGTGCTGTGGTGGTCACGGCTGGGAGGCTCCGGTCAGATGCAGGGGTGTCGGTAGGGGCGTCGGCTTGCGGGTGCCTCGGCGTCAGCCGGCGAGGGCGAGGGAGCGGCGGGCTGTGAGTGCGGCGGAGAACCCGTCGACGACCTGGTGCAGTTCGCGGGCGGTCTCCGGCGGGAGGGACACCGTCCCGTCGGCGGCGACCGTGATGTGCTTGTCCACTACAAACCGGCCGGGCAGCACATGGTCGGCGCCCATGGAGCTGAGCACCGGCCGCAGCGCGTAGTCCACTGCCAGGACGTGCGCCGGGCTGCCGCCGGTGGCCAGCGGCAGGACGGCCTTGCCGGCCAGCGCGTACTGCGGCAGCAGGTCGAGCAGTGTCTTGAGCAGACCCGAGTAGGCGGCCTTGTAAACGGGAGTCCCTATCACCACCCCGTCGGCGCCCTCGAACAGCTCCGCCGTTCCGGTTATCGCCGGATGTGTCGGATCCGCCCCGAGCAGCGCATCCGCAGGCAGCGTGCGCACGTCCAGCGGGACCACCTCATGCCCCTGCGCGGTCAGCCGGGCGTCGAGGTGGCGCAGCAGACGGCCGGTGCGCGAGGTCGGGGAGGGGCTTCCGGAGACGGAGAGCACGGTGGGCATGGGGGTGGAGCTCCTTGAGTGAGTGGGCGAGGTGCGGCAGCGGGCGGACAGGCGGTGCGCTGCGGCGGGTTTGAGCCGGGCTCGGGCACGGCACCGGGCGCGGTCGGACACTGCCCGAACGTCTCAACGAACGCCTCAAGATGAGGGGTCATGCCGTGGCCGACGGAGTGTCAGGAAGCAGGACGCATCAGGGCACGTCAGCCGTCGGCGAGGGAAAGCGCGAAGGTGAGCCGGGTCAGCGCGCGGCGCGACAACAACACGCACAGAGGGCGCTGGACACACGCACGAGGTCGACGTGGCGTCGCCGCGTGAGGTCGTTGCGCTTGATCATGAGCATGATTCAACCAGGTCGCATGCCGACCGGTCGAGCGGGGGCCCGGCTCGTATCCGCGATGGGTTGATAGGGTTCCCCTTTCATGCGGATCGAACAGCTCGAGTATCTCCAGGCCGTCGCACGGCTCGGTTCCCTGCGCCGCGCCGCCGAGGAGCTGCACCTCTCGCAGCCCGCGCTCAGCGAAACCGTCCGCAATCTGGAGCGTGAGCTCGGCGTCGAACTGCTGGACCGCCGCCGCTCCGGGGCCCGTGCCAGTGACGCCGGCCGTGAACTGCTGCCGCATGTCGCCGCCGTCCTGGAGGCGGTGGACCGGCTGCGCCGGGCCGCCGACCACCAGCACCAGGTCAGCCGCATGGTCAGGCTCGGCACGGTGCACGCCGCGACCGTCCCCCTTCTCGTCCCCACCGTGCGCGAATTCCGCGCCGCGCACACGCAGACCCAGGTCGAGGTCGTCACCGCCCAACAGGCCGAGATCCACCGGATGCTGTCCGAGGGCGGCCTCGACCTCGGCCTCGTGAACTACCTCACCGGCGACGACCTCCCGCCCGACCTGGAGTCCACCGGGCTGCTGCGCGGCCGCCCGGTGGTCTGTATGCGCCCGGACAGTCAGCTGGCCACGCACTCCGCCGTGACCGTCGACGCCCTGCTGCGCGAGCCCTTGATCGTGATGCGGGCAGGCTATGAGATGCACCGCTTCATGCACCGGCTGCTGCGCGGGCGAACCCCGGCTTTCTCGTACTCCACCGACGGCGCCGAGATGGGCAAACTGATGGTCGCGGAGGGGCTGGGCGCCACCGTACTGCCCGACTTCAGCGTCATCGGAGATCCGCTGGAGCGCAGCGGCGCCATCACCTGGCGCCCGATCGCCGATGGCGAGACGGGCACCGGCGTCGAGGTCCTCATGGTGGTCCAGCGCCGCCGTTCCGGCTCGTACCCTCGCGCGGCACGGGATCTGCACGACACCCTGCTGGAGCGGGCACGGCGGTACCAGCCCTGACCGCTGGGCACTGGCACGGCGCCCGGACCTTGGCCGTCGGCAGACTGTCAGACCACGTCCGGAGCACCACGAGCCGCCGCGGGCGGCTACCTCACCTGCGTGCTGCCGCTACCGCGCTGCGGGCAACTGCCCCAACACGAAGCAGACCGTTCGCCGCCTACCGCTGACACACGGGCCCGATATGGCGAGGGGTCGCGCAACTGTAGAGCCCTCCCCGACGAACCTCCCGGAATTCGCGGGAACTTATCCGCCGGGCCGCTAGTTTCTACGTTGCTGTAGAAATCATGGGCGTCGGACCCTCTGATCGCCCTACGACGCCGTGCCGGGCGCGCCGCTCGCGACGCCGCCCGGCGCGCTCCTGGAAGCACGCCGCGGAGTGGGCGCAGCGGGCGCCGGCGGTAGGCCATGGGACGGCAGCAGCCGACGACTGTCGGCGGGCGCAGCGCCACGCCCGCCGAGCTCGCGTTCAGTGCAGGTCGGCCCGCGCGGGGCTGTCCTCGACAGGGCTTTCGTCGAGGAAGCCGCCCGACTGGTGCTGCCACAGCTTCGCGTAGGCGCCGTCCGCGGCGAGCAGCTCGTGGTGCGTGCCCTGCTCGATGATCCGTCCGCGGTCGAGGACGACGAGCTGGTCCATGGTGGCGACCGTGCTCAGCCGATGCGCCACCACGAGCGCCGTCCGCCCCTCCATGAGCCGCCACAGCGCCTCCTGGACGAGGAGCTCGCTCTCGGAGTCCAGGGCGCTGGTCGCCTCGTCGAGCAGCAGGATCGGCGCGTCGCGCAGGATCGCCCTGGCGAGAGCGACCCGTTGGCGCTGTCCGCCGGACAGCTTGATGCCGCGCTCGCCCACCATGGTGTCGAAGCCTTCTGGCAGCGCGTCGGCGAACTCCGTGACGTGCGCCGCCTCGGCCGCGCGGCGGATCTCGGCGTCGGTGGCGTCCGGGCGGGCGAACGCGATGTTGTCCCGCAGCGTGCGGTGGAACATCGCCGGGTCCTGCGGCACGTAGGAGATCAGGCCCCGCAGGTCGGCCTGGCGCAGCCTGCTGATGTCCTGACCCCCGATCAGGATCCGGCCGGCGTCGATGTCCGTCATCCGCAGCAGCAGCCGGGTGAGCGTGGTCTTGCCCCCGCCGGACCGGCCGACGAGACCGATCTTCGTCCCGCTGGGCACGGCCAGGTCGAGGCCCTCGAAGAGCGGCTTCCCGCCCCCGTGGGCGAAGGTCACCTGCTCGAAGCGGACGTCGGCGCCCCGAGATTTCAGCGGCTCCGGCGATGCCGGGTCGAGCACGGTCGGCGGTTTCAGGAGCAGTTCGGTGAATTGCGCGGCCTCTGTCATCGAGCTCTCCAGGCGGCGGTAGATCTGGTTGAACTCGAACATGATCCGCGTCGCGTTGGAGTAGTACGTGAAGGCGACCACGACCGCCTCTACGCCCTGCCCACTCCCCCCGACCGCGACCGCGATCAGCAAGCCCAGCGCGTTGGTCAGCACGGACATCGGCGCGACCAGCGTGTCGATGCGCAGGTTGCCGTAGTCCCACGACCTCAGCGTGAGCCGCCGTGACGCGGCGACGCGGGACCGGTGCTCAGCGGCCTCGCGTTCCTCTGCGGCGAACGCCCGTACCGTGTCCATGTTCATCAGGCTGTCGGCGACGTGGCCCGACACCCGGGCGATCGCCTCCTCGCGCTGGCGAACGAGCGCCTGGCGGCGACGGATGAGGGGCACCACGCACAGCGCCGTCAGTGCGATCATCGCCAGGAGCCCGACGACGAGCAGCGGTTCGTAACGCCACAGCACCACCGAACCGAACACCAGCGGCACGAAGCTGCCCACGACCGAGAACGTCAGCGTGTCGATCCACTCCTCGAAGCGGGAGGCGAAGCTCAGGACCCGCTTGGTCAGCGACCCGGCGAAGTTCTCGTGGAAGAACGCGGCGTCCTTGGCGAACAGCTCGTCCATGCCGATCACGTACAGGTGCTCGATACCGAGGGCGCCAAGGCGGTTCAAGCAGTGCAGGCCGATGCGCCACAACGCCTCCGCGAGCAGCAGGACGCCGGCGAAGCCGAGGACGTAGGGCAGCGTCGAGCCGACGGAGATGCCGGAGTCGTCGGCGATTCGGCCGACGAGCTTTGCGACGACCAGCGGCGCGATGTAGTTGAGGCCGATGTTGCCCAGCGCCGGCATCAGCATCGCGGGCACCGTCAGCCATCGGAGCCGCGCCAACTCCCGTCCGTAATATCGAAGTGCGAGGAGCACCGAGCCTTTGCCCGGCGGAGTCTCGCGCGATTCAGGCGATCCCATCCCAACCCTTTGTGGTCGTGCGGCAGCCCGCCACAGGCTTCTCGGCGGAGAAGCCGTTGCCCTCACTGGCCGCGCGGAGCTTCGGTTCGAGTTGGTGCCCTCGCTCGGGTGGTCCTCCGAGTTGCGGGCACGACGACGGAGCCCCCGCGCAACTCGCGGCGGTGCATCAGTGCGAGTACGGGGAGGCCAGGAATCGCAGTGTCCCGCGACGGCGCACGGGGAGTCCAAGCGTTTTTCTCAGCCGGCGGAAGGTCGCACACAGGTGCGACTTCCGGCCGGAGAGGTGTGGGGTCGGTGCGGGCCGTACGGTCCCAGAAGTCGCGTACGGCCCGGAATTGGGGGATGGCAGGGACTGCGGGCCGTGGCTCAGAACCACTCGGGCTGGCTGTCCGCCGCGGTGCGGTCCAGGCTGTCGAGGAGATCGAACTGCGGTCCCGTCCGCGGAAGTTCCACCCGGAAGAAGTAACGGGCCGCCTGTCGCTTGCCGTCGTGGAAGTCGTCCGCGTCGTCCTTGAGCGCGAGGAACTGCTCCAGCCAGATCCAGGCCAGCACCACGTGGCCGACGGCTTCCAGGTAGGCGGAGGCGTTGGCCAGGGCGGTCCCCGGGTCTCCGGTCGACCACAGCTTGGCGGTGGTGCGCTCGACGCGGGCCGCGGCCTGCTCCAACCGGGCGGCCAGCTCAGCCGCCTCGCCACCGGCCGCCGTGGCCCGGGCGGTGGTTGCCGCGAGGGTCTCGAGGAGCAGCCTGAGCCCTGCGCCGCCGTTCATGACTACCTTGCGGCCGAGCAGGTCAAGGCCGTGGATGCCGTGGGTGCCCTCGTGGATGGGGTTGAGGCGGTTGTCCCGGTAGAACTGCTCGACGTTGTACTCGCGGGTGTAGCCGTAGCCGCCGTGCACCTGGATGGCGAGGTCGTTGGCGGCCAGGCACCACTGCGACGGCCAGCTCTTCGCGACGGGCGTCAGGACGTCGAGCAGCAGCCGGGCGCGGGCGCGCTCGGCCTCCTGCTCGGCGGTGCGCTCCTCGTCGAGCAGGCGGCTGCAGTAGAGGCTGAGAGCGAGGGCACCCTCGACATAGCTCTTCTGTGCCAGCAGCATCCTGCGTACGTCGGCGTGCTCGATGATGGGGACCTGCGGAGCGCTGGCGTCCTTGCCCGTCAGCGGGCGGCCCTGCGGGCGGGTGCGGGCGTAGTCGAGGGCGTGCAGATAGCCGGTGTAGCCGAGCGCCGTGGCCCCGAGTCCGACGCCGATGCGGGCCTCGTTCATCATGTGGAACATGTACGCGAGCCCGTGGTGGGGCTCTCCCACCAGGTAGCCCACCGCGCCCGGGGTGCCGCCCGGGGTGTGCCGGCCCTCGCCGAAGTTGAGCAGGGTGTTGGTGGTGCCGCGGTAGCCCATCTTGTGGTTGAGGCCGGCCAGCACCACGTCGTTGCGCTCGCCCAGGCCCCCGTCCGGCTCGACGAGGAACTTGGGCACGATGAACAGCGAGATGCCCTTCACGCCCACCGGACCGCCGGGGATCTTGGCCAGCACCAGGTGGACGATGTTCTCGCTGAGCTCGTGGTCGCCACCGGAGATCCACATCTTGGTCCCGGTGATCCGGTACGTACCGTCGTCCTGCGGCACCGCCCGCGTGGTGATGTCGGCCAGCGAGGAGCCTGCCTGCGGCTCCGAAAGGCACATGGTGCCGAAGAAGCGGCCCTCGACCATGGGCCGCACGTAGGTGTCGACCTGCTCCTTGCTGCCGTGCGCCTGGAGGAGGTTGGCGTTGCCGATGGTGAGGAACGGGTACGCGGCGGTGCCGACGTTGGCGGCCTGGAACCAGGCCGTGCAGGCGTTGGCGACCACGGTGGGCAGCTGCTGCCCGCCGACCTCGTAGTCCATGCCGGCGCCGGTCAGGCCGGCCTCGGCGAAGACCCGCAGCGCCTCCTTGACCTCCGGGATGATGTGCACCCGCTCGCCGTCGAAGCGGGGCTCCTCGGCGTCGTTCTTCTTGTTGTGCGGGGCGAAGTGCCGGGTCGCGATGGCCTCGCTGAGGTCCAGCACTGCGTCGAAGGTGTCCCGGTCGTGGTCGGCGTAGCGGGATCGGCGGGTCAGGGCCGTGACGTCCAGCCAGTCGTGGAGCAGGAAGTCGAGGTCGCGGCGGGAGAGCAGCAGGGAGTCCATGGCGTGGGTCCGATCGGGGAGGGCGGCGGAAGCGGGTACGGGTAACGGCTACGGGTTCGCGTCCGGGCGGCGGTTCAGACGGTGGTGCCGATGCCGCCGTCGACGGGGATCACCGCGCCGGTGACGTACGCTCCGGCCCGGCTGGACAGATAGACCGCCACGCCGGCCATGTCGTCGGGGCGTCCGATCCGTCGCAGCGGAGCGGACTCGGCCACGGCGTCGCCGTGCGCCTGCAGCGTGGCGGCCATCATCTTGGATTCGAACGGGCCGGGGGCGATCGCGTTGACGGTGATGCCCTGCGGGCCGAGCTCCTTGGCCAGGACCCGGGTCAGGTGGTGCAGCCCGGCCTTGCTCGCCGCGTAGGAGTAGGCCGGCAGGGGGCTCACGTGGAGACCGTCGATGGAGCCGACGTTGATCACGCGTGCGGGGTCGTCGTGGGAGCCGGTCTTGCGCAGCAGCGGGAGCAGCGCCTGGGTCAGCAGGAAGGGGCTGCGCAGGTTGAGGTCCATCACCTTGTCCCAGCCGCTGACGGGGAACTCGTCCAGTGGTGCGCCCCAGGTCGCGCCGGCGTTGTTGACGAGGATGTGCAGGTGCTCCTCGCGTGCGGCGATCTCGTCGGCGATGCGGCGGCACTCCGCCTCCTGCGAGAGGTCGGCGGGCAGCGGTACGGCCTCGCCGAACTGCTGCAGGTCAGCGGCCGCCGCTTCGCAGGCCTCCGCCTTGCGGGAACTGACGTAGACCTTGGCACCGGCCTGGACCAGGCCTCGGGCGATCATCAGTCCGATACCGCGGGACCCTCCGGTGACCAGGGCGGTTTTGCCGGAGACAGAGAACAGTGAGGTCACAGCGGACTCCAAGAGGCGGTGATCGGGTACGAGGCGCGAGCCTCGCCCGGATACTAAGCGGTTGCTTAGAACACGTCAACACGATTTCGGCAGCCACGGCCGGCAGACCGTGCGCGCCCGCGTTCTCGAGGAATTCTGCCGTCGGCTGGCGCGCGACTACCGCGTCTGGGTGGCACCCGTGGCCGAGGTCGCCGAGCATGTGCTGGCGGCTCGCTCGCACTGATCTACGGGGAGTCGTACGGGCTCGACACGTTTTTCGCCGGCACCACCCGCGGACGTGCGGGTGCTACGACAGGTGCCATGGAGAAGACCCCCCAGCGACCACCCGTCACACGCGTCCGTCCCGGAGTGGGTGCCGTACCGAAGGAAAGGATGCTCGCTCTCACCGACGGTGTGGTGGCCATCGCCATGACACTGCTCGTGCTGGACATCCAGCTGTCCGAGGGCCTTCGCGGGGCCCAACTGAGCCGGGCATTGGATGAGGTTCAGTCCCAGTTGGGCGCCTTCCTGCTGAGCGCGGTGGTGATCGCGCTCTTCTGGCGGGCCCACCACGAGGCGCTTCGCAGCGTGGAGCGGATCGACTCATACTTGTTCTGGCTCAATGTCGGATTCTTGGTTCTGGTCTCCTTGATCCCGTTTCCCACCCGTGTCCTGGAGGATTACGGCGACCAGTTCCTCGGTCCGGGTCTGTACGGCGCCGTCATCGGCACGGCTGCACTGCTGCTGTATGCGATGGCCCTGCATATCTGCCGCGCCTCCGGAAGGTCCTGGCGGTGTACCCCGCTCCCTGCTCAGGCTTTCGTGTTTCTGCTCTCCGTAGGGATCGCACGCATCTCCCCCGCCGCCGCGATCTACAGCTGGGCTGCCGCCGTACCTCTTTCCGTATGGGCCGACAGGATCGCGGCACGTGCCGGCTGACTGCATGTTGCGCTGACTCAGGGGCGCCTCTGCTTCGGCACCCAGACTCGGCTCAGGGAGGGCGGAGGCACGGCGGCGGAACCACTCGCGTCCCATCGACATCTTGGTCAACAGCGGTATCTATCAAGGCTATTAGGCCATATCCCTTTGATCGACCCGCGAACTCCGCGAGAACACCGAGCCCAGGAGGCAGCAGTTGACCACCAAGACAGGACCCCAGCGTTTCCCGGGCGCGAGCCGTGCCAACTGGTACCAGGACGACTTCGGCGGTGACGCGATGGAGGTCAATGTCGTCGTTCTGCACACCACCGAAGGCCGCACGCTGCCCGGCTACGGCGGTGGTTCCTTGGCGCCGAATCTGACGGCGGTCCCCGACCTGGGTGCCAAGAAGCTGAAGTGGTACCAGCACTTCGACATAGAGACCTCGTCCAGAGCGCTGGTCAACCTGCGAGGCGGCGTCGAGACGAACACCCTGAACGTGTGCCAGGTCGAGCTGGTCGGCACCTGCGACCCCAAGACGCATGCGAAGTGGAAGGCCGCCGGCCAGGACCACGTCTACTGGCCGGACGCCCCTGACTGGGCGCTGCGCGGCATAGCGCGGTTCCTCTCGTGGATGCACGAGGAGCACGGCGTTCCGCTGTCCGGCCCTAAGCAGTGGCCGGCGTACCCGGCGTCGTACGGGAACGCCGGCGGCCAGCGGATGACCGGCGCCCAGTGGACAGCGTTCAAGGGCGTGTGCGGGCACATGCACGTGCCCGAGAACGTACATGGCGACCCGGGAGCGATCGACTTCTCCAGGATCCTCAAGTACGCCAAGGCCGAACTGGACCTCGGGGACGACGCCCCAGAGGACCCCACACCGTCGACGCCATCCAAGCCGTCCGTCCCCGCGTTCCCCGGCCGCAAGTACTTCCGCGACGGGGCCTCGAACAAGTACGTCCTCCAGCTCGGCAAGCAGCTGGTGAAGCGGGGCTTCGGCGACCACTACAAGGTGGGCCCGAGCAGGACATGGGGCGAGGCCGACCGCCTGAACGTGCGCGACTTCCAGAAGTCCCGCACGGAGCTGCGCGGCGACGCCGACGGGCACCCGGGCCCGCTCACCTGGCGCCTGCTGTTCTCCTGAGCCACGGAGCGCCGAGTCCCCGTCAGTGTCGTGTCCAGCGGCCTGACGGGGGCTCGTCGGCGGCGCACCGACGGCGCCGTTCCTCGGCGTCCCTTACGTCCCAGCCGCTGCGTCGGCCAGGGCCGAGGGCTCACGCGTACGCGCGGGCCTGCGCGGAGTAGAGCTCGGCGTAGGCGCCGCCCGCGGCGAGGAGTTCGGCATGCGTGCCGTACTCGACGACGCGGCCGCCGTCGATGACGGCGATGCGGTCGGTCATGTGGACGGTCGAGAAGCGGTGTGAGACCAGGACGGTGATCGCACCGCGCTCCCGGGCGGCTTCGCGGGCGTGGGCGATGAACTGCTCGAACAGTTCGTGTTCGGCCTGCGGGTCGAGGGCGGAGGTGGGCTCGTCGAGGACCAGCAGGAGCGGGGATGTGCGCAGCAGGCCGCGGGCGAGGGCGAGCTTCTGCCACTGGCCGTGGGACAGGTCGGCGCCCTCGAAGACGGTGCCGAGCTGGGTGTCGAGTCCCTGTGGAAGGCCGTCTACAAGGGGGCGGGCGCCCGCGCGCTCGACGGCCCCGGCAACGGCATCCCGGTCGTCGATCCGCGGCAGGTCGCCGACGCCGACGCTCTCGCGGGCGAGGAACTCCAGCTTGGCGAAGTCCTGCAGGGTGCCGGAGCAGCGGGCCGACCAGGAGGCCGGGGCGAGGGAGCTCAGCGGTGTTCCGTCGACGCGGATCTCCCCTGCCGTCGGTTCGTACATCCCGGTGAGCAGCTTGACGAGGGTGGACTTGCCTGCGCCGTTGATGCCCACGAGGCCGAGGGTGGATCCGGCGGGCAGGTCGAGGTCGACGTCCTTCAGGATCGGGGTGCCGTCGGCTCCGGGGTAGGCGAAGGTGAGGCCGCGCAGTTGGATGCCCTGTTCCAGCCGCTCGGGCGCGGGGCGGCCGTCGGCACGGGCGGCCGTCTCGGCATAGGTGTGCAGCCAGAGGTAGTGGCGGGTGACGTGGCCCGCATCGGCGACGGAGCCCAGGTTGAACAGAACGTTGGCGATCTGGTTGCTGAGGGCGAGCGCCAGGGACAGCAGCAGGACGAGGTCGCCGAGCGAGGCCCGGTCGCGGGCATACAGGTGGAGGGCGTAGGCGAGGGCGGCGATGACGGCGGCGACGAACACCAGCCAGCCCGCCGCCTCATACGCCACGGCCCGAGCGCGGGCGCGCACGAGGCGGAGGCTGGTGTCGTCCCACAGGGCGCGGGCGCGCCGGTCGAGGACGGGTCCCGAGCCGGCGATGCGCACTTCCTTGGCAGGCTCCGGCTTCAGGCACAGGGCATGCAGTTCCCGTTCGAGACGGTCGTGTTGGGTGCAGTCGTCCAGGACGGAGCGATAGTGGGCGCGGCCGCGGCCCGCCAGGACGACGGTGGGCAGGGCGCAGGGCACGAGCAGGACGAGAGCGGGGTGGATCCCGGCGAGGAGCACCACGCTGAGGACGAGACTGAGCAGCGAGGCGGCGCCGAGGGCTGCCCGCCACACCGAGGCGGCCAGGGCCTGAGTGCCGCGGCGCAGGGCGGTGAGCCGGTCGAGGAACTCGGGGCGCTCCAGGTGCTCGACGGTGGGGATGCGGGCGGTGAGGCCCAGTACCTCGTGGTCGAGCTCGCGGGCCACGCGCACGGTGAGGTCCTGGCGCACCTCGCCCTGCACATGGGCGAGGGCGAAGGACCCTGCGTGGGCGAGGACGCCGAGCAGCGCGGCGACCAGGACGGCGGTCATGGCGTGCCGGCCTGCGGCGTCGACGAGTTGACGCTGCGCGAGGGCGGTCAGCGCGGTGCCGCCGGCGAGCAGCAGGATCAGCACGATGTTGACGACGGCCACGACCGGGGCGGCGCGGAAGGAGAGCGCCAGCATGTGGCGGGCCAGGCGCAGGTTCTCGTAGCGGTGGATGAGGCGGCTGAGGCGGTCGGCGAGGCCTCTCATGCGGCAGGCTCCGGGGTCTGGGGCTGGGTCTGGCTCTGGGGCTGGCTCTGGGTCTGGTCGGTGGCGGCAGGTGATTCCTCGAAGCGGGCGGCCTGCAGGCGCCACAGACGTGCGTACGCGCCGTCTGCGGCGAGGAGCTGGTCGTGGCTGCCGGATTCGGTGATGCGGCCGCCGTCGAGGACGACGATGCGGTCCGCGTCGCGGATGGTGGACAGGCGGTGCGAGATGAGCACCACGGACACGCCCCGCTCACGGCATCCCGCGACGACGGTACGGAAGAACTCCAGTTCCGCCTTGACGTCCATGTTGGCGGTGGGCTCGTCGAGGATGACGATGTCGCGGCCGTGGGCCGTGGCGTGCAGGGTGCGGGCGACGGCGAGCTTCTGCCACTGGCCGCCCGACAGGTCACGGCCCTCGGAGCCGGTGCGCCACAGAAGGGTGCCGGGCCCCTCGGGCAGGGAGTCGAGGAGATCCACGGCACCGGTCGGGCCGGCCGACTCGCGTATCAGCGCGTCGAGTTCGGGGTGGTCGACGGTCTCCGGCGCGCCGAGTGCGATGTTGTCGCGGGCGGTGGCGGGATAGCGGACGAAGTCCTGGTAGACCGTGCCGAGGCGGCGCCGCCAGACCTCGATGTCCAGCTCCGCGATGTCCTGCCCGTCGGCGGTGACCCGCCCGGCGGAGGGCCGGTACAGGCCGGCGATGAGCTTGGTGAGGGTCGTCTTGCCGGCGCCGTTGACGCCGACCACGGCGAGGACCTCGCCGGGCCGGATGACGAGGTCGAGGCCGTCGAGGACGGGGCGCGCAGCCGAGGCGTAGGTGAATGAAACGTTTTCCAGCCGTACGTCGGGGGCCTTGCCGGTGTTCCGTGGCGCGGCAAGGGCGGGTTGGCCAGAGGTGGTGACCGCCTCGTCACCGGCGTGCCGGACGCCGGCACCGTCGTCCTCCCCGTACCGCCGCTCCAGGCGCTCGACGGCCGCGAGCGCCCCCTTCCCGTACTCGATGTCGAAGGTCTCCATGCCGGTCTGGGTGACGCTGAAGATCCCGAAGGCGGCCGTGAGACAGCCCGCGAGGGCGCCCGCGCCGAGGTCGCCGCGGGTCGCTGCGATGCCGGGGACGAGGAAGGCCGAGGCGCCGCAGGCGACGGACAGCGCCGTGGTGAAGCCTTGCCGGCGCAGGATGCTGCGGCGCAGCGCCCAGTACGGGGAGCGCAGCTCCCAGTGGGCGTCTGCGCGTCGGCCGATCAGCCAGTCGGCGAGGCCGAAGAGGCGGATCTCCTTGGCGGCGCCGAGACCGGCGGCCAGCTCGTCGTAGTACTCGATCCGGCGCTGCCCGCCCGCCAGTTGGTCGCCGACGGCGACGAGGTGGGTCCACTGGCGGCGCTGCGCTGAGCGGTTGAGCAGCGTGGCGGCCAGGAGCAGTACGGCGAGGATGGGGAAGTGGGCGGCGAGGACGACGGCGGAGGCGGCCGCGCCGATCAGACGCGCGAGAACGACGACGGCGCTGAAGGCGGCGGTGCCCGCGGACCGCACCCACCAGCCTTCGCCGATCTCGCTGGCCCGCTGGGCGTCGTCCTGAAAGGCGCCCTCCTCGAGGTGGGCGATGGTGCGGGAAGTGAGGGCGAGGGCGCGCAGGCGTGAGCGCAGGGCGCCGTCGATCGGCCGGGAGACCGCGACCTTCACCAGTTCGGTGAGCGACCAGACCAACTGCTGGACCAGGAGGGCGAGACCGAGAGCGGCCAGGTACGGCAGCAACGCCACCACCTCCGCCCCCTGCGCCGCCCGGTCCACGACCTCGGCGGTGACCAAAGCCAGCGCGGGCATCGCGAGGGCGGAGCCAAGGGTGAGACCGGCCAGACCGAGCAGCGCGCCGCCCCCGGCGTGGCGCAGCAGGGCGAGAAGGCGCAGCCGCTCGGCCAGCATGGCCCGCAGCTCGCGGGGGTGGAGGGCACCGAGGGAGAGACGAGGATCGGGAATGGGCGGCGCTGTCGTCATCTGCGGCGGCTCCGGGACGAGTTGGCGAAGTGGCAGGGGTGGTGAGCTGCCCCGGCCCGTCACTCAACACGCGAACTTGAAACAATTCAATGGCTTTTCCGGAGTCACTCGTCGTTCACCCAGCGCATAAGACGCTGCAGGGGATAGAAGCCGTCGTGTGACAGGCCCGGCGGCATACCGCCCGCCTTCCCGAGCGACACCACACGCTGCACCCCGGCGCAGGCGAGGGCGTCGCGAAGTTCCGTCTTGCGCGCGTCGGGGTAGACGCCGACCGTCTGCGTGGCAACCCCGGCATGCGCGACGGCGTCGGTCAGGGCGGCGACCGGGACGACGTTGACGATCTTTCCGTCGGGGTGGAAGTCCACCGGTTCCGGGGAGCGGATGACCAGGCCTCGGCCGTCGTAACCGCCCCACACCCGGTACTCGGGTGCCAGGGACCGCAGTACGTCGATCTCCTCGCGGAGTTCCGCGGGGACCCGCGGGCCGTCGGCCGAACTGAACTCCCGGACCACACCAAGGCGTTCGCACAGCAGCGCGGCGTAGCGGTCGGCCTCCTCCTGGGAACCCTCGACGAACTGGAAGCGGCTGGCCACGCATGCCTGCTGGTTGAAGAACGCGGCGTCCGCCGCGGCCGCGTCCGCGGCCTGCGCCAGCGCCTCCTCGGAGCCGAAGGCCTCGCGGCCGATCACCGAGATGGAGGTCTTGGGGTCGAAGGAGACGAGCTCGAATCCCGGACCGACGTACTTGAGCGCGCCGCGGATCGTGGCCTCGCCGCCCCAGGCGACCAGCTTGTCGAAGAACTGCGGGCGGAACAGCACGCTCTCCACCTTCTCGTCGCCACCCCGCCAGTACACCGCCGAGAACGAGCGCACCACGGGATGGCCCGGGGCGACCGAGGCCATCGTGCGCAGGATCGCGGTCGCGGTGAACAGGTCGTTCGAGGGCAGCTTCAGCAGGTTGACGCCCTTGGTGAGGGCGCCGCGGACGACGGACATCGCCGCCACACCGGGAGCGTTGCCAGCGATGACGTGCACCAGGCGCGGCGGGAACGCTCGGATCGCCGCGATCCGTCCCTCGGGCAACCGCAGCTCGCGCCAGCCGTCGAGCACTTCCGCCCCGCCGAGTTCGTGCTCGATCTGGGCGTACAGGCCGGGCCGCTGGAAGCTGCGCCACAGCGCGGCGTAGGCGCGTTCGAGCACTTCCCCGGGGAGCGGGCTGAGCCGGACCATATGATCCAGGGCTTCGGCGAGCAGGCCTTCCCGGTCCGCCTTCAGGGCCTCGCCGGTCTCCACCAGCAGGTCGACGATCTCCGCGGTGGGCACGTGGAAGGCGGGTCCGGGTTCGGTACGGGGCCACACCAGCCGGTCCAGGTCGAGGGCCGGAGCCGTGAAGGCCGCGCCTGAGCTGCCGCGGCCGATGTGCGGGCCCCGGTCGATCTCTCCGCGGACAACGTGCACCACGGCCACCGGGCCGGGGGTTCCCTCCTGCCGCGAGGGTGCTTCGGCACCGCCAAGCGTCGTGCCACTCATCCGTGGATCATCCCCCTCACGTAGGAGTCGAGTGTTGCCGCGCATGTGATCTTGTCGTCGCCGCCGAGGTCCCCGTAGCGCCGGATGTCCGGCAGGACGACCGGTCCCGGCCTGCCGCAGTCGCACGGCGAGAAGTCCACAGAGACACGGTCACCGCTGATCAGCCCGCCCCAGCGGCCTTCCAGGGAGACGTCCAGGAACGCGAACCGCCCCTCCACGACGCCGTGTTCGGGGTTCAGCAACTTCTCGCCGGCCTGGTCCAGTACCAGTGGGATCACCCACGGGGGTACGTGGTAGTTGCCCTTCTCGCAGGCGAGGCAGGACCCCTGGAGCTCCGTCATGCCGTAGCTGCGCACCCGCCGTACGCCGTGGTAGAAGGCGGCGAACTGCTGCTGGTAGTCGTCGGGCAGCGCACGGCCCTTGTTGCCGCCGCCGCTGAGCACCAGCGTGTCCGGGTGGAGACCTCCGTCGGGCACGCCGCGGGCCCGCAGGGCCTGGATCAGGGTGAACTGCTGGTTGTTCATCCCGGCGATCAGCAGCGGTTCGTCCCGGTGCGCGACGATGTCGTCGACGATCCGGATCACGGCCGCGCCCAGTTCCTCCTCGCGGGCGTGGGACGCGGCCTCGAAGGACCTGATCTCCTGCGGGGTCGCGGTGCCCTCCGCCATACGTCGGCGTAGCAGTGCGCTGCTCATCAGTTCGGACACCCGCAGCGGGTCCTCGGTCAGCAGTTGTGTCTCTCCGGGTTGCGCGAAGACCTCCGCGTGCCACCGGAAGCCGTCGATGGAGCGCATCGGGCCGCTCGCCGGAGCGAGCAGGTAACCGCGGCGGGTGGGCTTGGGCGGCAGGGGGTCGGGCCAGCAGGTGAGGTGTTCCAGGATGTCGTGCAGGAACTGCAGGTCCGTTGTGTCGCAGTTGAGGAAGGAGACCTTCCCGGACGTACCGCTGGTGATGTACGGGCGATGGCCGGCGGCCGTGACGCGTTCGGTCCACTCGTCGATGTCGCGTACGCCCTCGATGTCGACGTCTCCCGGTTCGACCACGGAGACGGTCGAGTACCAGCGCAGGAGCCGGTCCCACCGGCCGCCGGTGATCAAGGAGACGGGGTACGACTTGTAGCTGGTGTGCGAGAACAGCAGGGGAACGAGGTCCTCGAGACCGGTGATCTCGTGCACG
This sequence comes from Streptomyces sp. NPDC002896, assembly GCF_040295225.1. Taxonomy (NCBI): domain Bacteria; kingdom Bacillati; phylum Actinomycetota; class Actinomycetes; order Kitasatosporales; family Streptomycetaceae; genus Streptomyces; species Streptomyces sp. NPDC002896. The sequence continues at coordinate 38,234 of NZ_JBEOVA010000018.1, forward strand.
CCGGTCTCCTCCGCCCGGGTGCGCAGCAGCGGGATGCGCTCGCGGTGGGCGGCGAAGGCCTCCCGCGCGGCTTCGAGCTGCAGCTCCCGCACCTCATCGGCGGGATGGTCGAACGTGTCGCCGGACAGGACCAGGGCCCGGATCTGCTCGCGTGCGCTGGGCACAGCAACCACCTCAATCAGTCATGAAGTCGGGTTCTTTGCGAGGTAGGAGGACTCGATCGCGTCGAGGTCTCCGCGGAGTTCCTCCGGGGTGCCGGTCATGGCGATGCGTCCGCGGTGCAGGACGTACACGCGGTCCGCGATGTCCAGCACCTTGCGCACGTGCTGTTCGACCAGCAGCGCTCCCAGACCGCGGTCGGCCGCCTCGCGCACCGCCCGCAGGAGGCGGTCGACGACGAGCGGGGCGAGGCCGAGGGAGAGCTCGTCCGCCAGGAGCAGCTTGGGGGTACGGCACAACGCGCGCGCCAGCGACAGCATCTGCTGCTCTCCGCCCGACAGCATGCCGGCACCGGTCCTGAGCCGTTTTTCGAGCTCGGGGAAGAGTGCGAGGGCCCGATCCGCCCCCACCCGGCCGACGCGCAGGTTGTCCGCGGTGTCGAGGCGGGTGAAGACCGCCCGCTCACCGACGTACGCCAGACCCTCACGGGCGCGGCGGTGCAGTGGTGCGCGGCCGGTGCCGCCAAGCCAGCGCACCTCGCCGCTCATCGGGGTCAGGTCGCCCGACAGCGCCCGGAGTGTCGTGGTCTTGCCCGCGCCGTTGGGTCCGAGCAGCGCGACGACCTCGCCGGGGCGGACCTCGAGATCGAGGTCACGCAGGACGGGCAGGGTGCCGTATCCGGCGGACAGGGCACGGGCTTCGATCAAGGGCTGTCCGGTGTCGTGCACGGACGTTCTCCTTTGCGCGTGGCACGGTCAGCCGGCCGGCTTGGCCGTCAGCACCTTGCGGACGTCGACGAAGGTCGATCCGGACTTCGCCCACTCGATCTTGCCGTCGCGGATGGTCAGTTCGGTCGCGGTGGCGTTGTGGATGCGGTTCAGGCCCTTGATCGGCAGGGCCGTCGACGCCTTCCAGTTCAGCGGCGGGGTGAGGCCGCCGGTGTCGATGCCCTTCGTCGTGTCGAGTTCCTTCACCAGGGCCTCGGCCGAGATCTTCGACAGCTTCTCGGCGGCCTCGGTGAAGACCTTGAACGCCACCCAGGTCGTCGCGTTGGCGCCGTTGGTGGTGTCGATGTCCTTGTTGCCCTGGGTGGCTTCGAGGAAGTCCTTCCAGGCGGCGTCGGAGATCGGCGGGTAGTAGCCGGTGATCGCGGCGCCCTCCAGCGGACTGCCGCCACCGCCGGTGCTCTCGGCCAGCTGCGGGGTGAGGTTGCCGACGACGCTGCCGAGCTTCGTCTTCGCGCCGGACTGCACGTACGACTTCACGAACAGGTCCGAGTGCGTACCCAGGATCACGCTCACGCAGTCGCTGCCCTTGGTCGCGGCGGCGACCTGGGGGGCGAGGTCGGTGGCGGTGACCGGCACCTTCAGGTCCTTCGGCGGCGCTCCTCCGGCGGAGGTCACTCCGAGAGTGAGGAACTTCGAGACGATGGCGGCGGCGGCCAGGTCGTACCGTACGCCGGAGATCTTCTTGCAGCCCTCCTGCACCAGCTGCCGGCCGTGGGCCGCGAACACCACCGGCGTGCCGCCGTTGACCGGGAACGACAGCGGGTTGGAGAACTCCGCCGCCGAGACGCCGGTCCCGCCGATGTAAGGAATGCCGGCCTTCTGCAGGATGGGCATGTAGCGGTCCCCGGCCAGGCTGTAGGAGCCGACGACCGCGACTACCTTGTCGGCGACCGCCTGCTGGGCGCACTTCTCGGCCTCGTCGGGGTCGTTCTTGTCGTTGCAGGTGATCACCTTCAGCGGGCCCCCGTTGATCCCGCCGTTGGCGTTGATCCACTTCTCGTAGGCCTGGGCGGTGAGCGGGATCCCGGGCTGGGCGCTGCCCTGGGTGTTCTCCGGCGCCCAGACCATCACCTTGACGGGCGTGCCCTTCAGCGAGGTCGTTTCCGTCGAGCTGCCGGAGGCCTCTCCCCCGCAGCCGGTGGCGAGCAGGACTCCGGTCACCGCGAGACAGCTTGCTGCGGCACTTCTGCGTCGGCGTGAGTCGTTCATGGTCCCTCCGCGGGGATGGGGGTCCCCCTGGTCGAGCGAAGTCGAGAGCTCGGGGGAGCCCGGATGGGCGACGTCGAGATGCGGAACAGCATGGAGTGCGCCGTTTGGTTAGTGAAGTACTCTCGACACAATTATTTAAATAAATACGCTGTCTGGTCTTGCCGCCCCGCCCGGCGTTCGCTACTCATGAAGCCCTGAGGAGTAGGCCCTGGGAGGTTCTTCAGGTGGACGACATCCTGCGTTTCGCGCTGCTCGGCCTGGGGCTCGGTGCCCTGTACGCACTCACCGCGCACGGCATCGTGCTGGTCTACCGGGGCTCCGGCGTCCTGAACCTCGCGCACGGCGCGATCGGGATGGCCGGCGCCTATGTGCAGTGGGAGCTCGCCGTTCAGCACGGCGTGGCGTACTGGCCTGCCGTCGCGTGCGGCGTGGTCGCCTCCGCGGTGCTGGGGGTGCTCACCCATATGCTGGTGATCCGCCCGTTGCGCCGGGCGTCCACGCTGGCCCGTCTGGTCGGCACCCTGGCGGTGTTCATCGTGCTGACCGCCGTCGCCGTCAAACACTACGGCGACAGCCTGCAGCTGGTACCGGGCAAGCTGCCGACCCGGCTGCTGACGATCGCGGGCGCGACGGTCTCCGAGGATCGCGTCTGGCTCCTCGGCATCGCGGTCGTGGTCACCGTGGCCCTCCATCTCCTCTACCGGCGCACCCTGTTCGGCCTCGGCACCACCGCGGTCGCGGAGAACGAGAACGCCGCCGCCTCGCTCGGCTGGTCCCCCGACCTGATCGCCACCGCCAACTGGGCGCTGGGTTCGGCGCTCGCAGGTCTGACGGGCATCCTGATCGTGCCGGTCATCGGTCTGTCGGTGACCGGACTGACCACGCTCCTGCTGAGCGCTCTGGCCGCCGCCCTGGTCGGCAGGTTCTCGTCGTTCCCCGTCACGCTGGCGGGCGGTCTGGTCATCGGGGTCGTGCAGTCCGAACTGACCCGCTTCGGCTCCGGCGTCACCGGGCTCGCCGCGTCTGTGCCCTTCCTCTTCATCGCCCTGGTGCTGGTCGCGCGCGGCCGGGCGCTGCCGCTGCGCGGCACGTTCCTCGACCGGCTGCCGGCCCTGGGCACCGGAAAAGTGCGCCCCGTACCGCTGGCGCTCGCCGTCGTGGTCGGGCTGCTGCTGGTGAGCCTGTCCACACCGCTGTGGGCCGACGCGATCACCAACACCCTCGTACTCTCGCTGATCATCCTGTCGATCGTCGTAGTCACCGGGTACGCGGGACAGGTCTCCCTCGCGGCATACGCCCTCGCCGGGACCGGCGCCTTCATCGCCGGACACGCTGCGGCCGACTGGGGATGGCCCTTCGAGCTCGCCCTGCTTGCGGGCGTGTTGGGCACGGTGCCGATCGGCCTGCTGTTCGCCCTCCCTGCGGTCCGCACGCGCGGGGTCAACCTCGCGATCATCACTCTCGGCCTCGGCACCACGCTGGAGGCGATGGTCTTCCAGAACACCGACCTGTCCACGACAGCGGGCAGCGACGGCATCGCGGTGGGCAAGCAGACACTCTTCGGGATCGGCATCTCCGGAGTCGACCATCCGCAGCGGTACGCCGCCGTGGTGCTGGTGATGTTCGTCGCCGCGGCACTCGTGGTCGCCAACGTCCGGCGCAGCCGCACCGGCCGCCGCCTCATCGCCGTACGGGCCAACGAGCGGGCCGCGGCGGCCCTCGGCATCGACGTCCGCGCGGCCAAGCTCTACGCCTTCGGACTGTCCTCGGCCATCGCCGCGCTCGCCGGAGTGCTCACCGGCTTCCGCTCGACCTCGGTGGTCTTCGCCGACTTCGCGAGCTTCGACTCCATCACCGCGCTCGGGCTCGCCGTGATCGGCGGCGTCGGCTTCCTCGTCGGGCCGCTGTTCGGCGCGACGTTTGCCGCAGGCACGGTCGGCGCACGCTTCGGGGACTGGGTGCTCCCGGGGCTGAGTGAGTGGATGCCGCTGATCGGCGGGGTCATCCTGGTGCTGACACTGGTGGGCAACCAGGACGGCATCGGGCGGGAGCTCGGCAGGCAGGCGGCGGGCATCCAAAGCAGGCTGTCCCGGAAGCAGGGTGCCGTCGCACGGGAGGAGGGAGAAGCGGCCGTGCGGGCCGCGCACCGTGCGGAGGAGGACGAAGCAGCCGTGCGGGACGTACACCGCGCTGCACCGCTCCCCCTGTGCGTGCGGGATCTGACCGTGCGCTACGGCGGTGTGGTCGCCGTCGACGGGCTCTCGCTCGACGTCCAGCCGGGCCGGGTCGTCGGCCTCATCGGCCCTAACGGCGCCGGCAAGACCTCCGCCATCGACGCCGTCACCGGCTTCACCCGGGCCGCTTCGGGCACTGTGCGCCTCGGCGACCGGGACGTGACACGCCTGCCGGTGCACCGGCGGGCCGCAGCAGGACTGAGTCGGTCCTTCCAGTCGCTTGAACTGTTCGAGGACATGACCGTCCTGGACAACCTGTACGCCGCCTGCGACCGGCCCGGTCCGTGGGCGTACCTCACTGATCTGGTCCGCCCCGGCAGCCGCCCGCTTCCCGCCCAAGTGCTCGTGGTGGTAAAGGAGTTCGGACTGCAGGGCAGCCTGGACCGGCCGGTGGGCGACCTGTCGTACGGGGAGCGGCGGCTGCTGGCCATCGCCCGCGCGGTGGCGACCTCGCCGTCCGTGCTGCTCCTCGACGAGCCGGCCGCGGGGCTGTCCGACGACGAGACGCAGGAGCTGGCCCACCTGGTGCGGCGGCTGGCCGAGGAGTGGGGCATGGGAGTGCTGCTCGTCGAGCACGACGTCGACATGGTCATGAGCGTGTGCGACGAGGTCGTCGTCCTCGACTTCGGACGCCGGATCTGCGTCGGCACCCCGGAGGAGGTGCGTCGCGATCCCGCGGTGCGGGCGGCCTACCTGGGCGACCTGGAGCCGGAGGCGCTGGCCTGAGCCGGAGGCGAGGTGCGCCGCCGCAGGGACGCGCATCTCGCTCTGGCCGGCCTGGCGCACCGCGGGGCGAGGGGCGTCACGCGTCCCGCAGGTCCGCGACGTACGGCTGGTGGGACAGCAGCCCGCCGTCCACGCGCAGGGTGTGCCCGGTGATGAAGGCGGACTCGTCGGAGGCGAGGAAGACGACCGCCGAGGCGACGTCCTCCGGCCGCCCCAGACGCGGGGTGAGGTGGTGGCGCAGCATCGCCTCCCGGATCGCCCCGTGCGCCGAACCGGCACTCGCCGGCGTGACGATGAATCCGGGCGCGATGGCGTTGCAGCGCACCCCCTGCTTGCCGTACTGGGTGGCGACGTACTGCGTGAGGTTGATGATGGCGGCCTTCGAGGCGCCGTACGCGGGGTTGCGCAGGTCGCCCGCGAGCCCGGCCCCGGACGAGGTGTTGATGATCGAGCCGCCGCCACGGGCGACCATGTGCGGGACCGCGGCCTGGATCGCGGCCATGGTCCCGCGGAGGTTGATCCGCATGGTGTCGTCCCAGACCGCCGGGTCGGCATCCACGACGGCGAGGTCCTGGCGGGCGGCCAGGTGGGTGGCGGCAGCGTTGTTGTGCAGGATGTCGAGGCCGCCATACGTCTCGACCGCCGCGGCCACCATGGCCCGTACGCTCTCGACGTCACCCAGGTCGACCGGCACCGCCGTCGCGGATCCTCCGGCGGAGCGGATCTCCTCCGTCACCGCCTTGGCGCCGTCGAGGTTCAGATCGGCGACCACCGTGTGCGCGCCCTCGGCCGCCAGGTGGCGTGCGGTGGCCGCGCCGATTCCGGACGCGGCTCCGGTCACGATGGCAATCTTGTCGTCGAGTCGCCCCATAGCCGAACTGCCTTTCTCAATCGGTGAGTTCATTGCCGACTATCGACACGAAGGAGACGCATTCCCCCGGTCCGCCGCCGAGGTTGTGCGTGAGGGCGAGCGAGCGCCCTTCGGCGATCGTCTTCACCGTCCGCTCGGGCGGTGCCTCGCCGCGCAGCTGGAGCCACGCCTCGAACATCATGCGCAGGCCCGAAGCGCCGATGGGGTGGCCGAAGGCCTTCAGGCCGCCGTCGGGGTTGACCGGCAGTGAGCCGTCCAGATCGAACAGCCCGCTGGTGACGTCCTTCCATGCCTGTCCGCGCTCGGAGAAGCCCAGGTCCTCCATGAGGACCAGCTCCGTGGGCGTGAAGCAGTCGTGGACCTCGGCGAGGGCGAGTTCGGCGCCCGGGTCGGTGACGCCCGCCTGCCGGTAGGCCTCCTGCGCGGATGCGACGACCTCGGGGAAGGTGGTGAAGTCGTACTCCGGGTCGAGGAGGCCGTCCGCCGGGCCGGCGACGAAGGACAGCGCCTTCACGAAGATCGGCTTGTCGGTGTACTTGTAGGCGTCCTCGGCACGGACGACGATCGCGGCGGCCGAGCCGTCGGAGACGCCCGAGCAGTCGAACACGCCGAGCATGCCCGCGACGATCGGGGCCGACCGGATGCGCTCCAGCGGGACCTCCTTGCGGAACTGTGCGCGGGGGTTGCGGGCTCCGTTGACGTGGTTCTTCCATGCGATACGGGTGATGACGTCCTTCATCTCCTCCTCCGCAAGCCCGTACTTGGCGGCGTACGCCGGGGCGAGGAGCGAGAAGTTCGCCGGGGCGGTGATCTCGCCGCGGCTGTCGTCGCCGGCGCCCGGAATCGCGGTGCCGGACAGGCCGGACATCCCGGAGTCCTTGAGCTTCTCCACGCCGACCGCCATCGCCACGTCGTACGCACCGGAGGCGACGGCGTAGCAGGCGTTGCGGAGGGCCTCGGAGCCAGTCGCGCACATGTTCTCCACGCGGGTGACCGGCTTGCAGGGCAGGCGGAGCGTCCGGCTCAGGGCCAGCCCGGACACGCCGGACGCCTGCGTGCCGAACCAGAACGCGTCGATGTCGTCGAGCGTGATGCCGGCGGACGTCACCGCCGCGCCCACGGCGTCGACCAGCAGATCGTCCGCCGATCGGGTCCAGTGCTCGCCGAACGGCGTGCAGCCCATGCCGACGATCGCGACCCGGTCCCGAATTCCGTGCGAGCCCATGTGCCCGTCCCCTCAGCCGTCGCCCAGCCGCACCGGCCGGGCCTTCCAGAAGTAGTTGTGGATGCCGGACGCGGTGACCGTGCGCCGGAAGGTCATCTCCACCCGGGCGCCTATGACGGCGTCGGCCTCGGTCGCGTCGGTCAGCTGGCAGCGGAACCGGCCGCCGCCGTCGTAGTCGACGACCACGACCAGCATCGGCGGGCTCGGTGTGTGGGCCAGCCGGTCCACCGTGAACGTCGCCACCGTGCCGCGCACAGCGTCCATCGGCTCGTCGGTCATCGCGTCGACGGCGTGGCACGAGGCGCAGACCCGGTCCGGCGGCAGATGCCTGGTGCCGCACTTCTCACAACGGGAGGCCACGAAGCCGTACTTCCAGCCGGTGCGGCGGTGTGCGGGCGGGGCGTACGGCGGCTCGGGGTCCGGTCGGCGGGGCGGTTCTCGGTCGAGGAGGCCGCGCCAGGAGAGGTAGGTGGCGTACGGCATCGGCGCGCTGCCCGCGGCGATCTGGGCGGCGACCGGGCGGGCGCTGCGGTGTGCCGGCAGTGCGTCGGTGGTGCGCAGCAGCAGCACGCTCGCGCCGTCGCCGAGCACGACCAGCGCGATGGTCTCGCCGGGCCGGGCGCGGTCGAGGACGTCGGCGAGGAGCAGGCCGGGCTGGGCGGTGCCGGCGTTGCCGATCGCACCGGTGAGGTCCGGGGTCACCGCCTCGGGCCGGGCACCGGCCGTGCGCCGTACCGCCGCGCACGCGCGCGCGTGCAGGCCGGAGACCACGAAGTGGTCAATCGATCCGATGTCGAGACCCGCCTGTTCGAGGGCCGCGCTGAGCGCTTTGCCCGCCAGCGATACGTAGATCTCCTCGGCGAAACGCTCCTCCCAGACCCGGGATGCGGACGCGCCCGGCAGGCGCCAGCGGTCGAGGATCTCGTCGCTGACCGTGTCGTGGGCGAGCAGTTCCGCAATGACGGGGGCTCCGTTGCGGTGGCCGCCGAATACGAACGCCGCGGCGCCGTCGCCGCCCGCGACCTCGTCGGCGCCGCCGGGCAGGCCGGTGCGCAGATCGGACAGGACCGCAAGGGTCGGGACCGAGGAGCGGGCGGCGGTCACCAGGGCACCGAGGCCGGAGCGGACGGAGCCGGCCATGTCGGCGGCGAGCACGTGCTCGTCGAGGCCGAGCGCGGCATGGACGGCGGTCGCGTTCGTCTTGTCCAGGTAGGCGGGCGCGGCGGTGGCGAGGAATAGCTGGCCGACGCGGGGGCGCAGGCCGTCGCGGGCCAGGGCGCCGCGGACCGCCTCGACGGCCATGGACGTGGTGTCCTCGTCGTAGCCCGCGACCGCGCGCGTGCCGCGGGCCGCCGGCGTGCCGAGGGTTGCGGCGACATCGGCCCGGGCGAGGCGGTGGTACGGCACGTAGGCGCCGTATGCGATCAGTCCGGCCATCAGCGTCCTCCATGAGCGTTGTGTGCGTCCGTCGGCCGTTCGAAGACCGCGGCCAGGCCCTGACCTCCACCGAGGCACATGGTCTCGAGGCCGTAGCGGGCCTGGCGGCGGTCCAGTTCGCGCAGCAGGGTGGCGAGGATGCGGCCACCGGTTGCCCCTACGGGGTGGCCCAACGAGATGCCGGAGCCGTTGACGTTGAACCGCTCGAAGTCGGCCTCGGTCAGGGCCCATTCGCGGGTGCAGGCCAGCACCTGGGCGGCGAAGGCCTCGTTGAGTTCGATCAGGTCCACGTCGGCGAGCTTCAGCCCCGCCCGCTCCAGCGCCCTGGCCGTCGCGGGCACCGGGCCGATCCCCATCGTCTCCGGCGGCACCCCCACGACAGCCCAGGAAACCAGCCGACCCAGCGGGCGCAGCCCCAGCTCGGCCGCCCGCTCGGGATGGGTCACGATGCACACCGCGGCGCCGTCGTTCTGCCCGCTGGCGTTCCCGGCCGTGACGGTCGCCTCCGGATCCTGGCGCCCGAGCACGGGACGCAGCTTCGCGAGCTTCTCCAACGACGAGTCCGGCCGCGGGTGTTCGTCGGTGTCGACGACCGTCTCGTCCTTCCGGGTCCGCACGGTGACCGGCACGATCTCGTCGGCGAACCGGCCCTCCCGCTGGGCCGCGACGGCCTTCTCGTGCGAGCGCAGGGCCAGCCGGTCCTGCTCCTCACGCGGGATGGCGTACTCCCGGCGCAGGTTCTCAGCCGTCTCCAGCATGCCCCCGGGCACCGGGTGGTTGGCCCCGCCCGACGTGACCCGGCCGCGGGCCAGCCGGTCGTGCAGCGTGGTACCCGCGCCGCGTACGCCCCACCGGACGTCGGTGGTGTAGAACTCGGCCTGGCTCATGGACTCCACGCCACCCGCGAGCACGAGGTCGCTCGCGCCGGTCTGTACCTGCATCGCCGCCGTGATGATCGCCTGCAGCCCGGAGCCGCAGCGACGGTCGATCTGGAGCCCCGGCACCTCCACCGGAAGACCCGCGTCCAGGGCCGCCACGCGGCCGATGGCCGGCGCCTCGCCGTTGGGATAGCACTGGCCCAGCAGGACGTCGTCCACGGCGGCGGCCGGTACCCCCGTGCGCTCCAGCACGGCACGTACAACCGTGGCCGCCAGTTCGGCCGCCGTCACATCGCGGAAGACACCGCCGTAGTCACCGACGGGAGTACGCACGGGTTCGCAGATCACCGCGTCACGCAGCAGGGCCGTCATCGATCACGCCTTTCTTGAGGGGAACGGTCGTCACATGTACCGGCCGCCGGTCACCTCGATCACGGCTCCGGTGATGTAGCTCGCCATGTCGGAGGCGAGGAAGAGGACGACCTGGGCGACCTCGGCGGGTTCGCCCGCGCGGGCTATGGGGATCTCGGCGAGTTTCGCGTCCCAGGCCGCCTGGGGCATCGCCTCGGTCATCGCGGTGCGGATGAGGCCGGGCTGCACGGCGTTGACCCGGATCCCGGTCCGGGCCAGTTCCTTGGCGGACGCCTTGGTGAGCCCGACGAGTCCGGCCTTGGCGGCGCTGTAGTTCGTCTGCCCGAAGTTGCCGACCTTGCCGGCGATGGAGGAGATGTTGACGATGCTGCCGCCCTGTCCGTGGGCGCGCATCGCCTCGGCGGCGTGCCGGGTGCCGTTCCAGGCGCCTGTGAGGTGGACGTCGACGACGGCACGGAAGTCGGCGAGTGCCATCTTGCGGAGGGTCGCGTCCCGGGTGATTCCGGCGTTGTTGACCATGACGCCGACCGGTCCGAAGGCGTCGGTGCAGTGGGCGATGAGGGCGGCGACCTCGTCCTCGTCGGTGACATCGCAGCGCAGCGAGGTGGCGGCCACACCGTTCTTGGCAAGACGTTCGGCGGCTTCCGCCGCGGCGTCCTCGTTGATGTCGCCGATGACGACGGAAGCGCCTTCGCCACCGAGTACACCGGCGATCTCGAAGCCGATGCCCTGCGCGCCGCCGGTGATCACCGCGTTCCGGCCGTCCAGCAGTCCCATGTCAGCCCGCCCCTGGCTCGCCGCTATTCCTCTAAAATAGATAACCTATTACACTGTAACTATCAACATGGCGAGGGGCCGCACGAGCCTCGGAAAGAGGAGGCAGCAGAGGTGGACATCAGCTATCCCAAGGAGACCGAGGCGTTCCGTACCGAGGTCAAGGGCTTCCTCTCCGAGGCACTGCCGACCGACTGGAGCGGCATCGGCGCCCTCGACGAGGAAGACGCCTGGGCCTTCGCCCGCGACTGGCGCCGGCAGCTCGCCGAGCGGGGTTACCTGTCCCTCACCTGGCCCGAGCAGTACGGCGGCCGCGGCCTCTCCAAGCTGCACCAGGTCGTCCTGATGGAGGAACTGGCCCTGGCCGGTGTGCCGTTCGGCCTGCCACAGGACACCTTCGGCGTGAAGATGCTGGCGAACACGCTGATGCGCTGGGGCACAGAGGACCAGAAGAGCCACTTCCTCCCGCGCATCCTCAGCGGCGAGGACACCTGGTGCCAGGGGTACTCGGAGCCGGATGCGGGCTCGGACCTCGCCTCGCTCACCACGCGAGCCGTGCGCGAGGGCGACGACTGGGTGATCGACGGCCAGAAGGTGTGGACCTCCGGCGCCCACCACAGCGACTGGATCTTCGTCCTGGCCCGTACGAACCGCGACGCCCCCAGGCACCGCGGCATCTCCTTCCTCCTCGTCCCGCTCGACCAGCCCGGCGTCGAGGTGCGCCCGTTCCGCATGATGAGCGGCCAGCTGCACTTCAACGAGGTCTTCTTCAACGGAGCCCGTACGCGGGCCGACCTCGTCATCGGCGGCGTCGACAACGGCTGGACGGTCGCCCAGAGCCTGCTGGGCGTGGAGCGCGGCGAGGAGGCGGCGACCAACCCGATCCTGTTCAAGGCCGAGGTGGAGCGCCTCGTCGAACTGGCGCGCCTGTACGGCAAGGACCAGGACCCGGTCATCCGTCAGCGGATCGCCTGGTGCTGGTCCAAGGTCGAGATCATGCGCTATCTCGGTTACCGCATCCTCACCGGCTGGCTCAAGGGCGCCGAGCCCGGTCCCGAGTCGTCGATCGCCAAGCTGTACTGGAGCGAGTACCACACCAAGGTCACCGACCTGGCGATGGACATCATGGGCCTGCACGGCCAGGTGCCGGTCGGGCGGCCGCCCCTGCGTACGTACCGCACCGACGACCCCGGGGCGGCGAACTCCTCGGGGTCCTGGTCGACGACGTATCTGATCGCCCGATCGGGCACGATCTACGCGGGGACGTCGCAGGTGCAGCGGAACATCCTCGCGGAGAAGGTGCTCGGGCTGCCACGCGAGCCCAGGGCCTGATCGCCCGCTGTCGTCAGCGCAGGGCGCCCTTGGTGGCGTCGGCGATGAAACCGCGGGCGAAGAAGGTGAACATCAGCACCAGCGGGATGACCGCCAGCAGCACTCCGGACATCACCATGCTGTAGTCGGTGGAGTGGCCCGCGTACAGCTGCGCCAGCGCCACCTGGAGGGTGAGCCGGCTGGGGTCGACCAGCATCACCAGCGGGAGGATGTAGTCGTTCCAGGCGGCGATGAAGGTGTAGATACCGAGGAAGGCCAGGGCGGGGCGGACGCACGGCAGCACTACGTGCCAGTACTGACGGAAGAACCCGGCGCCCTCGATCCGGGCCGCGTCCAAAAGTTCGTCCGGGACGCCGGTGCTGGTGTACTGGCGCATCCAGAAGATGCCGAAGGCGTTGGCGGCGGCGGGAACGATGAGCGCCTTGAGCGTGCCCAGCCAGCCCAGCTGCATCATGATCTCGTACTGCGGGATGATCGCCAGTTGGGTCGGCAGGATGTACATCGCGAGCAGCAGGCCGAACAGGAACTTCTTGCCGGGGAATTCGTACTTGGCGAAGGCGAAGGCCGCGAGCGAGTCGAAGAACAGCACCAGCAGCGTCGTACAGACCGCCACGATCACCGTGTTGAGCAGTGATCCGAAGAAGTCCATCTTGGCGAACAGGTGCTGGATGTTGGTCAGCAGGTTGTCGCCGAACCACAGCTTGGGCGGGTAGCGGTAGATGTCCTGCGAGGTGTTGGTCGCCATGACGATGATCCAGTAGAACGGGAACACCGAGATGACGACACAGGTCATGAGGATGAGATGGACGCTCAGGCCCCGGAAGCGCTTGCGGTTCAGGCTGTTCACGGCCGTCGCTCCTTACGCTGCACCAGGCGCCAGTTGATGACGACGATGAGCAGGATCAGCAGGAAGAAGGCCCAGACGATCGCGGCGGCATAGCCGAAGTCGTTGTTGTCGAAGGCCTGGTGGTAGAAGTACAGCAGCGTGGTCAGACCCGCCTGGCCCGGCCCGCCGGAGTTGGGATTGGTGGACGCGTCGCTGCCGAACAGCACCTGGGGTTCGGTGAAGCTCTGCAGGCCGGTGACGGTGGAGATCACCACGGTGAACAGAATGATGGGCCGCAGCATCGGGATCGTGATGCTGAAGAAGATCCGCGCCGACCCGGCCCCGTCCATCCTGGCGGCCTCGTAGAGCTCCGAGGGGATCGCCTGGAGGCCGGCCAGGTAGATGATGGCGTTGTAGCCGGTCCACTGCCAGGTCATGAGCGCCGCGATCACCAGCTTGATCGTCCACTCGTTGCTCAGCCATGGCACGGCCGACAGGTGCATCGCCTTCAGGATGGCGTTGATCAGGCCGAAGTTGTTGCTGAAGATCGCGCCGAAGAAGATCGCGATGGCCACCAGCGAGGTGATGCTGGGGATGAACAACGCGACCCGGTAGAAGCTCGTGAAGCGCCGGGTCGAGTTCACCAGCACGGCCAGCACCAGCGCCATGAAGAGCATCGGCACGGTGGACAGCACCCAGATCACCAGGGTGTTGCGGAGGGACATCCAGAACACCGGGTCGTCCCACAGGAACCGGAACTGCTGGAGCCCGACGAACTGGACCTGCCCGATGCCGTCCCACTTCTGGAACGCCAGATACACGGTGTAGAGCATCGGGAACAGCATGAAGACCGAGAAGATCAGGTAGTACGGCGAGACCGCCAGGTACTGCGGCCAGTGCCTGGCGATCCCGCGTCGCGGCCCGCGCCGGGCCCCGGCCGACACCGGCCGGACCCGGCGACCGGAGCGCCCCGGACCGCGGCGGCGGTCCGGGTCCGGCTGCCCGGCGGGTCCGGTGACGGGTCCCGAGGACGGACCGGTGGGGGCCGGGCCGGCTACCGGGCTTGACGACATGTCACTTCACTCCCTGCCGCTGGGCGATCTGCTTGGCCTGGCTGACCGCGTCCTTCCAGGCGGTGTCGGGGTCCTTGCCCTTGGCCTCGATGTTGGTCAGTTCGTTGAAGTAGGCGGCCGAGACCGCCGCGTCCGCCGGGGCCTCGTAGGCGCTGGGGATCTTCTCGGCCGCCGGACCGAAGATCTCGATGGTCTTCTGACCGCCGAAGAAGGCGTCGCCTCCGGTCAGCGCCGGCAGCTTGTACGCGGCCGGGGCGGTCGGGAACAGGGCCGCGTCGGTGAAGCCGCGGGCCTGGTTCTCGGGGTTGAGGATCCAGGTGATGATCTTGAAGGCCTCTTCGGGGTTGCCGCTGGTCGCGGGGATGGCCAGGAAGGACCCGCCGAGGTTGGACGGCCCGCTCGGCAGGCTCGCCACCCGCCACTTGCCCTTGGTGCCCGGGGCGGCGTTCGTGATGTCCAAGGCGTGCCAGGCCGCGCCCAGTTCGGTACCCAGGGTGCCGTTGCCGATCGCGGCGTTCCACGTGTTGTCGTTGATCTTGGCGTCGATGCCGAGGGTGTAGGGCTTCACGGCGGTGGTCCAGGCGGTGCGGATGTGGTCCTGGTCGCCGATGAACTTGTTGTCCTCGTCGATGAACCGCTGGGTGCCCTGGCCGATCAGCATCGTGAAGATGGCGCCGATGTTGTTGATCAGGTAGGTCTTCGGGACGGCCTTGTGCAGTTCGACGCCGGCCTTGAAGTAGTCGTCCCAGGTGGAGAGCTCGGACGAGACCTTAGCCGGATCGGTGGGCAGGCCCGCCTTCTTGAAGAGGTCCTCGCGGTAGTACATGGCGCAGGGGCCGATGTCGATGGGGAAGCCGATGAGCTTGCCGTCCTGGGTGGTGGCCTGCTTCAGCTTCCAGGACAGGTACTGGGGGGCCAGCTTGTCCGCGCCGAGTGTGTGCAGGTCGATGAAGCGGTTTGCGTTGGGCAGGAAGGAGGCGATGTCTTCGCCCTTTATGCCGGTTATGTCCGGGGCGGACTGAGCGGCCTTCAGGCCGGTGAGCAGCTTGGTCTTGAAGTCGCCGCCGATCACGGAGGTCTTCAGGGTGACGTCGGAGAAGTGCTTCTTGGCGTCCGCGACGACCTTGTCGCTCAGGCCGCCGGCCCAGTACCAGAAGGTCAGGTTCTTGTCGTCCTTGCTGCCGCTCGACGCGGCGCCGCCGCCGCACGCTGCGGTGGCGCCGGCCGCGGCGGCTGTCAGTACGGCGGCCTGAAGGAATCGTCTGCGGGAAAGGTCCACGATCTTCTCCTAGTTTTCGGCGTGTCCGGCAAGGACCTGTGAGTCGTGGGCTACGGCGGGCGGCGGGCGCGGCGAGGACCGGGTCGCTGAGGAGCATCGGTGTCACGCGAACGCGTCCAGCTGCCCGGGGGCTTGTGACCTGGTCCTCTCGGACGGTGCCGACGCGTCCGTGGCGGCGGGGTGCGCCGTTCATCCGCTTCGACCGACCGGAGTGGGGTCCGGGCCTGGCTCCGAATTACGCAAGAGAGTGCACCCGGTGCGCGAGTTTGACAAGGGTCAGGCAGCAATCGAGACATTCATGCGCGACTTTGCTTGAGTTTGGCGAGTTGGCGAGTATGGTCAGCGGCATGCTCCCTGACCGAAGACATCAGCTGATCCTGCGTGTCCTGCGCGCGGAGGGGCCCACCACGGTGGTCTCCCTGGCCGAGAAGGTCGGGACCAGCCAGGCCACGATCCGGCGCGATCTCGTGCAACTTGAGGACGAGGGGCTGCTCAAGCGGGTCTACGGCGGCGCCATCCCCCTCGACGGTGAGGACGACCCGTTCGCCGACGTTGCCGCGGTCCGGGCCGAGGCCAAGGACGCTCTGGCCGCCTGGTGCGCCGATCTGGTCAGGGACGGCGAGACGGTGCTGCTCGACATCGGCACCACGGCCCACCGGGTGGCCCGCCATCTGCACGGCCGGTCCCTGACCGTGATCACCAGCAACCTGGCGGTCTACGAGGAGCTGCAGGACGACAAGGACGTCCAACTGATCCTGCTGGGCGGCATGGTGCGGCGCGACTACCGCTCGCTGGTCGGGTTCCTCACCGAGGACAACCTCCGGCAGGTCCACGCCGACCGGCTGTTCCTCGGCACCAGCGGGATCCGCCCCGACGGCCAGGTGCTGGACACCACCGCCGTCGAGGTGCCCGTGAAACGGGCGATGATCGCCGCGAGCGGCCAGGTGGTCCTGCTGGCTGACGCGGGCAAGTTCCCCGGCACCGGAATGGCCCGGGTGTGCGGGCCGGAGGAGCTCGACGTCGTGGTGACCAACGCACCGGCGGACGAGAAGACCTGCAGCCGACTGCGCGAGGCGGGAGTTGAGGTGGTCGAAGTATGAGACTCACGATCCTGGGGGGCGGCGGCTTCCGGGTCCCGCTGGTCTACCGGGCGCTGCTGGGCGACCGCGGCGAAGGACGCGTCACCGATGTGACCCTGTACGACCTGGACTCCTCCCGGCTGACGACCATCCGCAAGGTCCTCGCCGACCAGGCGGCCGGGTACCCGGACCCGCCCACCGTCACCGTCACCACCGACCTGGACGAGGCGGTCGCCGGAGCCGACTTCGTGTTCTCCGCCATCCGTGTCGGCGGGCTCGCCGGACGCGCTGCGGACGAGCGCATCGCCCTGGAGGAAGGCGTACTGGGGCAGGAGACAGTCGGTGCGGGCGGCATCTCGTACGGGCTGCGCACCATCCCGGTGGCGCTCGAGATCGCCCGCCGCATCGCCGCCCTGGCGCCCGACGCCTGGGTCATCAACTTCACCAACCCCGCCGGCATGGTCACCGAGGCCATGACCGCCCACCTCGGCGACCGTGTGATCGGGATCTGCGACGACCCGGTCGGCCTCGGCCGCCGCGTGGCCGGGGCGCTCGGCGTCGACCCGGCGCGCATCCGCCTGGACTACGTGGGCCTCAACCATCTGGGCTGGCTGTGCGGCCTGTACGCCGACGGCCGGGACCAGCTGCCGTCCCTGTTCGAGGACGAGACCGCGCTGACCTCCTTCGAGGAGGGCAAGCTCTTCGGCGCCGACCTGCTGCGCACACTCGGCGCGCTGCCCAACGCATACCTGCACTACTACTACTTCAACCGCGAGTCGGTCGGCTCCGCGCGGGCCGCCGAGCAGACCCGGGGCGCCTTCCTCCACTCCCAGCAGCAGCGCTTCTACGACTCCATGAGCACTGCCGACGCGGCTTCGCCCGCACCCCGCGCCGCCTGGACCGCCTGGGACGCCACGCGCCTGGAGCGTGAGACCACGTACATGGCCGAGAACCGCGACGCCGTCGGCATGGGCGAACGCGACTCCTGCGACCTGGAATCCGGCGGCTACGAGCAGGTGGCCCTCGCCCTGATGCGGGCCATCGCCCTGGACGAGCGTGCCGCCCTCATCCTCAACGTCCGCAACCGCGGCCGGATCCCCGTCCTCGACGACGACGCCGTCATCGAGGTCCCCTGCCACGTGGACGCCAACGGCGCCCACCCCATCGCCGGAGCCGCGTTGCCCGACCACGGCACGGGCCTGGTGTGCTCGGTGAAGGCGGTCGAACGTGCGGTCATCCGTGCCGCCGCCACCGGCGACCGCGCCCACGCGGTCCGGGCGCTGACCATCCACCCGCTGATCGACTCGTACGCCGTCGCCAGGCGCCTGCTGGATGCCTACCAGCGCCACTTCCCCGAACTCGCCTACCTGGGTCGCTGAGCCGCCGCCCGAACCCCGGGGAGCCCTTCGGGCTCGTCCTCAGGAGCCGGACGGGCTCGGCTCCCGCCCCTCGAAGATCTCCAGCAGCGGCACCGGGCGCGGTCCGGTGCCGGGCCGCCAGCCCGCGTCCAGCTTGCGCAGGCCCACTCCGTCGGGCGCCCAGATGTGGCAGCTGTTCAACACGCCCGCGGTGGAGCGCGGGTCGTGGGTCGCCTTGCCGGCGGCCCGGCGCCGTGCGCGCGCCGAGATGGCCGTCTGTACGACGGCGGGCCCGAGCACACGGGCCAGCTCGTAGAGGTGCGAGCAGCCGGACAGCCCGCGGAACCGTTCCTGGATCGCCCGGTTGTATCCGGCGGCCACACTGAGTCCCACCAGGCCGTCGAAGGCCGGGGTGATCAGCGGGCACTCGGCGTGCGGGAAGGTCCGCATATCCGCATCGGCGCCCACGATCACCATGTCCGCGAGGCGAATCCGCACCGCGAGCACCATCCGGTGGACGACGCCGCCCGGCGGCTCCTCCCAAGGACGCTCGTCGCGCAGCTCCGCCTCGACCGAGATCTCGTCGCCGTCCTCCTCGTATGCGGTGACGGTGATCGTACGGCGGTGGATCGGGAGTTCTGAGCGCGTCATGACGAGGCCTTTTCCTGGAGTGCCGGGTCCTGCCCCAGCGCCGCGAACTCCGGTTGGCGGCGCTCGATGAAGCTGCGCACGCCCTCGCGGTAGTCGGGGGCGCGCTTCGCCGTGGCCAGCAGCGCGGCCGCGCTGTCGCGGCTCTCGGTGAAGGTCCTCGACTGGTCGTCGGCGAGCTGCCGCTTGATGAGGGACATCGCATACGGGCTGGCCGAGCGGGCCAGTTCCGTCGCGTACGCGATCGCGGTCGGAAGCAGGTTCTCCGGCTCGACGAGGCGGTTGACCAGGCCCATCGTCAGAGCCTCCGTCCCGGTGATCCGGCGCGAGGACAGCAGCAGATCACTGGCGTGCCCGTATCCGACGAGCCGGGGCAGGATCCACGACACCCCGTCCTCGGCCACGAGGCCGCGTGCGCTGAACGCGGCGGCGAACTTCGCCTCCGGCACCGCGAAACGCACGTCGCACATCAGCGCCTGGTTGAACCCGATGCCCGCGCAGGCGCCGTTGACGGCCGCCACGACGGGCTTCGGGAAGGACATGGGCCGGGTGCGCGGCGGCAGCTTGTCGGTCGGCCACGGGCTGGCGCCGGAAGACGCTCCGTCCAGCACGCTCATGTCCATCCCCGGACAGAAGCTGCGTCCGGCGCCGGTGAGCACCACGGCCCGTACCCGGGGATCCGTCTCGGCGCTGTCGAACAGCTCGTTGTAGAGCAGCTCCATCTCCAGGGTCCAGGCGTTGTGCCGCTCGGGCCGGTTCAGGGTGAGCAGCAGGACCCCGTCGTCGGTGAGGTCGGTGAGGATCACCGGGGTCGGGTTCTCGGTCATCGAGGTCACTCCCACGAGGCCCGTCGGTTTATAGCTAGATGAATCATCTATATACCAAGGGCCACCCCAAGGGCCACCACGAGACCAGTGACATCACGCCGGAGCACTGATCACTCGACCCTTGACCTGGTACCCTCGATGCACTAAGCAGATTCATTTTGCTATATACGAGGAGACCCCACCGTGGCCGAGGCAGCCCGCGCAGCACAGACGCCGACCGTGCCCGCCCCCGCCCACACCCGCGTCGGACGCCAGGTACGCGTGCCGAAGACCGCCGAACTGGTCGCCGGGCACCTTCGCCGCCAGATCGTACGGGGCGAGCTGAAGCCCGGCGACGCGCTGCCGCCTGAGTCAGGGCTGATGGAGCAGTTCGGCATCTCGCGGCCGACCCTGCGCGAGGCGTTCCGCGTCCTGGAATCGGAGTCCCTGATCACTGTGCGCCGCGGAGCTCACGGCGGCGCCCGGGTGAGCGCCCCGGACGCCGATGTCGCCGCCCGCTTCGCGGGGCTGATCCTCGAGTACCGCGGGGCCACGCTGGGCGACGTCTATCGCGCGGCGTCCCTCATCGAGCCGCCCTGCGCGCGCCAACTCGCCACCAAGCACAATGCAGACGACATCAAGCGGCTGCGTGACGCGGTGGCCGCCGAGAAGACCGTCCTGGACGACCCCCTCGCCCTCGTGGAGGCACAGGACACCTTCCACGCCCTGCTGGTCGAACTCACAGGGAACCAGACCCTGATCCTCCTCTGCGGCATGCTGCGCAACATCATCGACCGCGCCAACGCCTCGTACACCGCGGCGGCCACCGACGCCGAGGCCCAGAAGACGCAGGCCCTCAAGGGGCACCGGGCCCATGTGCGGCTGGTCGGCCTGATCGAGGCCGGCAAGGCGGACGAGGCCGAGAAGCTGTGGCAGCGCCACATCTCGGGCGCCGACGACGTCGTGAACGCGGCCGGACCCAAGACGGTGCTCGAACTCATCGACTGACCGGCAGGCCAAACACCTCCGAGCCATATCGCCATCACCTCTTGCAGCCTCGAAACAGTTAGATAATTATAGGAGGCGTACTGAATAGCTCTGGGGTCCGGAGGCGACGGCCATGGCCGAACAGCGCAAGCGCATCTTCGACTGCGACCAGCACATGTACGAGGAGCGGGATTCGTTCACCCGCTATCTCCCGAAGGAGTTCCTCGGGCAGGCAGTCGCCCCGGTGACACTGCCGGACGGCCGCGAGGTCATCCTCGCCGGGGACCGGATCGTCGTCTGCCTCGAGCCGGAGTTCGGGCAGGTCTACCGGCCCGGTTCGCTCAAGGAGATGCTCAAGGCGATGGCGTCGGGCAACCCCGACGAGACGTACCAGTTCGAGCCGATGCACGAGGCGTACCAGAACCGCGATGCCCGGCTGCGCATCATGGACGAGCAGGGCCTCGACCAGACGATCATGTACCCGGGCGGCTGGGCGCTGGTCGCCGAGGAGTATGTGCGGGGCGTCGAGCCGCTCTACGCCAACTACCACTCGTTCAACCGCTACATGAACGAGGTGTGGGGCTTCAACCACCAGGACCGTATCTACTCCCCCGCCCTGCTGTCCCTGCGCGACCTGGACCATGCGGTCAAGGAGCTGGAGTACGTCCTGGAGCAGGGTGCCCGGTTCATCATGCTGCCGACCGGGCCCCAGTACGGCCGCTCACCGGGCGACCCGTACTTCGACCCGTTCTGGAAGCTGGTCAACGAGGCCAAGGCCAGCGTCTGCTTCCACATCAGCGAGTTCTACTACAACTCGAACGTCGCCCCGGCCTGGGGCCACGACGCGAGCCCGATCCACTTCCGGATGTCCGCATGGCAGTGGATGAACACCTACGGCCAGCGCCCGATCGAGGAGACGCTGTCGGCGCTGATCTTCGACAACCTCTTCGGGCGCTTCCCCGACATCAACGTCCTGGTGTCCGAGTTCGGCGCCGAATGGGTGCCGCACTTCGTCCGCCACATGGACAAGAGCCGGGGCATGGGCCGCAACGGACCCTGGATCGGCGGCCAGTTGGACGAGCGCCCCAGCCAGATCTTCCGTAAGCACATCCGCGTGGTGCCCTACCCGGAGGACGACATCCCGGGCCTGGTGAAGCGCCTTGGATACCACGAGTCCATCGTGATGGGCTCCGACTTCCCGCACGCGGAGGGCATCGCCAACCCGGCCGACTACCGCAAGCTCCTCTCGGAACTCGACGAGTCGGTCCAGGACGACATCATGTACAACAACGCTCAGCAGCTGATCAGCCGCTGAGCGACGCAGCTGAAACGGGCCCGGTACCTATGTCGGTACCGGGCCCGCTCCACGTCAGCAAGGACTCAGTCGACGAGGTCGGCCGCGAGGTTCGCCAGGTTCGTCAGCAGCGCCGTGCCGCGCCGGGAGTGGTCGTAGCCCGCGAGCGGGTAACCGTTGCTCAGGCAGGCGAAGGACACGCCGGTCTCCGGGTCCATGAAGCCCAGCTGGTACGCGGCTCCGGCACTGCCGAACAGCGAGGGCGATCCGGTGGACGGCAGCTGGCTTCCCGCGTCCGGGCCTGCCACGGTGACGAACAGCCCCATGCTGGTACGCCTGCCACTGCCGCCCCCGTAGATCTGCTCACCATGCGGGTGGTCCGTCAGCCGGATCCGGGTGCCCTCGGCCACCGCTTCCGGCTTCCACAGGCCCGAGTGCTCCAGCGCCTGGAAGTACAGCGCGACATCGGCTGCGGTGGCGACCAGCGCGTGGCTGGGCTCCCCCGCCGCCAGTACGCGCGGGTCGTACAGATACCAGGGTCCCCAGGGGTCGGCCTCCTGGTCGTCGCTCGTGCGGTCGGTGGCGATCATCGGGGCGACGGTGGCGGGCTGTCGGTCGACCGGGACGCCGAGCTCTATCGAGGACAGGCCCAGCGGCCGGACGATCCGCTCGTGCAGGTACTCGGCGAAGGCCAGGCCCGCACGCCGCTCGACGATCTCGGCGATCAGCCAGGCGGCCGAGGTGAGATGGAACTGAAAGCGGCTGCCCGGCGGGTAGTCGAGCCGCCAGCGGCCGAACGCGGTGAGCCGCTGGTCCCGGTCCAGCATCTTCGGGTAGCCGAGCGGCGCGAAGGGGAAGCCGGCGGTGTGCGTGAGCACCTGCTCGACCGTCACCGTCTCCTTCCCGTTCGGCGCGAACTCCGGGATGATCGCGGCGACTCGCTCACCGATGTCGAGCAGGCCTTCGCCGATCAGCTTCCACACGACGCCCGCGACGATCGACCGTCCGACGGACTGCAGGATGTACCGGGTGTCCGGGGCGGCGTCGCCCCAGGTCTCGAAGGCCACCAGCCGGCCGCCCCGGGCGACGGCGACCTGGGCGGACGGCAGCGGCCCGTGGTCCACCTCCAGGCGGATCCGGCGCAGGAGTACGTCCAGCCGGTACGGATCGACGCCGACGGTCTCCGGGCCGACGACCGAGTGGTCAAGCGTCACTTGTATCTCCTTCGCGTGTGGCCGGCTCCCGAAGGCTGCGCCGTACGACCTTGCCGTTGCCGTTGCGCGGCAGGTCGTCCACGAACCACCAGCGGACGGGGACCTTGAACCCGGACAGCCGGGCGCGGGCGTACGACCTGAGCTCCGCCGGTTCCGGCGGGGCGTCGGGGTCGGCCGGCACGGCGAAAGCGACGACGGTCTGTCCGAGCCGCTCGTCCGGTGCGCCCGTGACCGCCACGTCCGCGACGCCGGGATGCGCGGCCAGGACCGTCTCGACCTCCAGGGGGTGGACGTTCTCGCCACCACGGATGATCATGTCGCTCCGCCGGCCCAACAGATAGAGGTAGCCGTCGGCCGCCACCCGGCCCACGTCGCCGCTGTGCAGCCAGCCGTCGGCGTCGACCCGGAAGAGGTGGTCGGCGCGGGCGTGGATCTCACCGGCCCCGTCCGGACCGGCGCCGTGGACGCACAACTCGACGCCGGGAGCGGCCCGTCCGACGGACCGCAGCAGCTCGGTGCGCCCGGCGACCGCCTCACGGTGGTCCTCGGGGGTGAGCACGCTGATGGGGGATCCCTCGGTCTGTCCGAACATGTTGAGCATGCGGACGCCGGGCATCGCGTCGTACGTCCGCTTCAGAGTTTCCGGGCGGATGGGCGCGCCGCCGTACTGCAGGACCCGCAGCGCTTCGTTGCGGGCCTGGCCGGCCGCCAGCAGCGTCTCCAGCATCGCCGGGACCATGCTGGTGTGCGTGGTGCCGAGCTCCCGCAGCAGGGCCCAGCCCTCTACGGTGAAGCGGGGCAGTCCGGTGATCAGGGCGCCTGCGGCGAGGGCGACGGCGATGTTGCCGAGGCCCGCGATGTGGTGGAAGGGCGCGCTGCCGCCGTAGAAGCTGTCAGGGTCGAGCGCGCACAGCCGCCCGTTGACGCGGGCGCGGGCGGCGAGCCGCCGCTGCGTCATGGGGACGGGCTTGGGCAGGCCCGTCGTGCCGGAGGTGTGCAGGACGGCGGCGAGCGCGTCGGGCTCGGCGGTCAGCGCCCGATCGCTCGCGTGCAGTTCGGGGACGACGGTGAGCCGCCGGCCGGACAGCTCGGCGACCTCCCTGCCGAGGTCGGCGAACTCGCCTTGGGCCACGATGACTTGGGACTGAGTCGCCTTGACCACCGTGGCGATCTCGTACGGGGTCATGCGGACGCCCAGCGGAGCCAGCGGGTGGCCGGATCCGGCGCCGCCGATCACCAGCGCGAGGGCGTCGGCGGAGGTGGCGACCAGTGCGGGCACCGGTGCGCCGGGTTCGAGGCCGAGGGAGTCCAGCCAGTCGGCGGCGCCGCCCGCCCTGTCGAGGAGCTCGTGTCCGGTCCAGGACGCGTCGCCGAACCGGACGGCGGGACGGTAATGGTCGTAGGCGCGGCTGACCCTGGCGGTCCAGGTGTCTGCCCGCTCGGCCTCCTGCGCGCCGGCCACCGGCTCAGGGCTCCAGGCGGACCGCCGCGGTGCCGGTGACCACCTCGGCGCCGTCCTGGTTCACGGTGCGCAGGGAGAAGTGGGCGACCGCTCCGGTCGGTGTGTCCTCGATGGACTCGGCGGTGGCCGTGGCAGTCAGGGTGTCGCCGGGCCAGACCTGGGCCTTGAAGCGCACACCGAAGCGCAGCAGCGACTCGATGCCGACCCAGTCGGTGAGGACCCGCCCGGTCATGCCCATCGTCAGCATCCCGTGGGCGAAAACGCCGGGATATCCGGCAGCCTCGATGGCGAACTTCTCGTCGGTGTGCAGCGGGTTGAAGTCGCCGGATGCTCCGGCGTACTGCACGATGCGGGTGCGCTTCAGGTCCTCGACGAGGACGCTCTCGCGGGTCTCGCCGACCTTGACGTCGTCGACGCTCAGGCTCATCGGGCGTCCTTCCGGGTTGCGGGGCCCTCGGGCACGACGGCCACGGTGCGGGCGCTGACGACCGGTGCGCCGTCGGCGTCCCGGTACTCGGTGATGCGCTCGCTGAACAGCAGACGGCCGGTGCGGCCCTGCTTCTCCCAGCTGCGTCCGGGGACGGTGTGCGCGTAGAGCGTCTCGCCGGCGCGCACCGGGCGGTGGTACTCGAAGTGCTGCTCGGCGTGCAGCCCTCCGCCGCCCTCGGCCATCACCCCGGGGCCGCGGCCGGACCCGAACCACTCCTCGTCCGGTTTGGGCCTCAGGTGGTAGTCCGGGTCGTAGTGGGCGCTCGCCATGGTGAAGGTGGGCGGTGCGAGCGCTCCCTCGCCCTGATAGGCCGGGTTCTCGTCGCCGATGGCGCGGGCGAACATCATGATGTGCCCGGCCTCGACGGGGAACGGCTGCCCTGTCATCGTCCAGTCTCTCCTCGATCGATACGGCACGTCGGTACGGCAGGTCGTACAGCAGTTCAGTACGGCAGGAACGCGTCGCGGGTGGCGTCCTCCGGGTCGAAGTCCGGCGGCAGTCCCTCGAACTTGGGCTCCCGTTTCTCGGTGAAGCTCGACACGCCTTCGCGGAAGTCCGGCGAGCCCGCGAAGAACTCCATGGCGGAGTAGGAACGGGCGAGAGCCTCGGTGAAGGTCCGGTCGAGGTCCCCGTACACCTGGTGGCGTACGATGGCCATGGCGCGCGGAGAGCAGTTGCGGGCGATGTCCCGGGCGTAGGCGCGTGCGGCGTCGAGCAGGTCCTCCGGTTCCACGACGCGGCTGACGAGGCCGAGTTCCTTCGCCTCGTCGGCGTCGAAGGCCCGGCCTGACAGCAGCAGGTCGAGAGCGTTCTCAAGGCCGATGACGCGCGGCAGCACGTACGGCAGGTTGTACTCGCCGGCCAGGCCGCGGCGGGTGAAGGCCGTGGTGAAGCGCGCCCCGCGGGCGGCGAAGCGGACGTCGCAGATCAGGGCCTGCACCAGGCCGATGCCTGCGCAGGCGCCGTTGATGGCGGCGATCAGGGGCTTCGGCATGTTCTTCTTGCTGTACATGGGGACGCGGGCCTGGAGGTTGAGGGACTGACCCGGCTGCGCGTTCTGCTCCAGCCGCTGGACATCCATCCCCGGGCAGAACGCCTTGCCTGCCCCCGTGATGACCACGACACGGACGGCGGGGTCTTTCGCGGCCTCGTCAAGGAGCGCGAAGAAGCGGCGCTCCATGGGGATGCTCCATGCGTTCTTGCGCTCGGGCCGGTTGAGGGTGACGGTGGCGACGCCGTCCTCGTCGACCTCGTACAGCACCAGGTCCTGGGGGGACTCGGACTCCTCGGGCATCACGTCACTCCTCGGTCAGCGGCTCGATGCGGTCGATCGGTTCGATGGGGTCGATCGGTTCGATGGGGTCGCCGACGCCCGGCCGCTCCCCGGAGATGGTCACCACCACCTGCCCGCGGGCGCAGATGCGTCCGTCGGTCATCACGTCGACGTCGGCGAAGTGCAGCCTGCGGCCCCGCCTGACGCAGCGGGCGTAGGCGACGGCCTCCCGGCCACGGGCGGGCGCGAGGTACTGCACCGACATCGACACGGTGCTGAGCAGGCTCCCCTTCTCGAAGTCGTGTCCGGCGATCACCGCTCCGGCGCCGGCGGTGTCGATGAGCGCCGAGATCACTCCGCCATGGAAGACCCCTTCGTGGGCGGAGAGGACCTCGGCGTAGGGAAGCACCATCTCGACGCCGTCCCGGTCCCAGCGGAGCACGCGCATACCGCAGCTGCGGTTGAACTTGACCCCGCGCTCCCAGCGGGCCCGGAACCATTCGCGGCGTTCGCGCTGTTCCTCGTCGGTGAGGGTCCTCGCCGCGACGGTCATCCGCACGCCCTCCGGTCTCGGCCTGCCAGCCGATCGATATAGTTACATGAATTGGATAGTTGAAGCAATCCTACGGGACGAGCTCGAGTGACAGATGTATTATTTATATAACTGATTCTGCCGATCGTCACGGAGAGAGGGGTCCTTCGATGCCGTCGACCGCCCTGGCAGGGATCCGCGTCCTCGACCTGTCCCGCATCCTGGCAGCACCCCTGGCCACCCAGATGCTCGCCGACCTGGGCGCCGAGGTGATCAAGGTCGAGCGGCCCGGAACGGGCGACGACTCACGGACGTACGGCCCGCCCTTCGCCGACGGGCCCGAGGGCGAACGCACGGACACCGCCGCGTTCTACCTCTCCTGCAACCGCAACAAGCAGTCGGTCACCGTCAACCACGCCACCACCGAGGGACAGGCGCTGATCCGCGCTCTCGCCGCCCGGTCGGACGTCCTGGTCGAGAACTTCCGCGCGGGGACGCTGGCGAAGTACGGACTCGACCACGAGAGCCTGCGGGAGCTCAACCCGCGGCTGGTCTATCTCTCCGTGACGGGCTTCGGCCAGTCCGGGCCCTACGCCCAGCGCCCCGGGTACGACGGCATCTTCCAGGCCATGTCCGGGATGATGAGCGTCTCCGGACACCCCGACGAGCCGATGAAGGTCGGGGTCAGCATGGTCGACGTCCTCACGGGACTGTACGCCGCCACGGCGGTGCTGGCGGCACTGCGGCACCGGGACGCCACCGGCGAGGGCCAGTTCATCGATCTGTCCCTGCTGGACTGCGGGCTGGCCTCGCTGTCGCACTTCGCGATGAACTACCTCATCTCCGGCGAGGTTCCCCGGCGGCGCGGCAACGGCGGATACGGCGGGATCCCGTCGCAGGCGTTCCTGTGCAAGGACAAGCCGCTCTTCCTCGTCGCGGGCAACGACAAGCAGTTCGCCGCGTTCTGCACGGCGGCCGACCGCTCGGACCTGCTCCAGGATCCGCGGTTCGCCACGACCTCCGCCCGGATCGCCCACCGCGAGGAGATCCTGCCGGTGCTCGAGGCGATCATGCATACCCGGACCCGGGACGAGTGGCTGGCCGTGCTGGACGAACACGACGTCCCGGCGGGTCCATTCAACGAGATGCCCGAGGTCTTCGCCGATCCGCAGATCCAGCACCGGGGGATGCTGGCCGAGACCCAGGACCCTGTGTCGGGGCGGCTGCCACTGCTCGCCAATCCGATCCGGTTCGCGGCGACACCGGTCGAGGGCTACGCCCCACCGCCCGCGCTGGGTGAGCACACCGCCGACGTCCTGGGCCGACTGGCCGGGGTGACCGAACATCAGCTCGCGGAGCTGCGGGCGCGGGGCGTCGTGTGAGGTGGGTGGGGATCCGCGTGGCAGGCCTTTACTTCCCGGCCTGGGCTGGATTTTCAGCCCGTCCGGCGTTTGAGGACGAGGCCGTCAGGCCGACAGCGGGGGTCTGGGGGCGCAGCCCCCAGGGACGGGACGGGTAGGGGCGGCGGGGGCGAAAACCCCCTGCCTCACCCGATCAGCGTCCGGCCGCCCTCCAGCATCAGCGTCGCCCCGGTCAAATAGGCCATGTCGTCGCTCACGAGCGCGGCCACCGCCCGGCCGATGTCCCCCTCCGGGTCCCCCATCCGCCCCAACGGAATTCCCGCAAGCACCGCATCGGCCTTGTCCGGATGGGCGGCGAAGAACGCCTCCGCCGCCGGGCTCAGCGCGGCCGGGCAGACGACGTTCACGCGGATCCCGTACGCGCCCCACTCCCGCGCGGCGACCCGCGTCAGTCCCCGGATGGCCTCCTTGGCCATCGCGTACGCCGCGAAGGTCGCCTCGCCCTGCACCGCGGCCGACGAACCGAGGTTCACGACGCTGCCACGGCTCGCCTTCAGATGCGGCAGGGCCGCCTGCATCGCGTGGAAGGCGGCCAACGGGCCGCTGCGATAGGTGAGTTCCACGTCGTCGTACGACGTCTGCTCCAGTCGGCGCTGGACGGAGGTCTGCGCGTTGTTGACGAGTACGTCCAGCCCGCCGAACTCCCGTACCGTCTCCGCCACCATGCGGTCGACGTCGTCCCGCTCGCCCACGTCGCCGACCACAGTGTGCGCTCTCCCGCCGCGCTCGGCGATCTCCCCGACGGTGTCCTGCAGCTTGCTCTCGGTACGGCCGGTGATCACCACGGCCGCGCCTTCGGCCGCCAGCGCGAGCGCGATGCCGCGGCCCACCCCCTGCCCGCCGCCGGTGACCAGAGCCGTCTTCCCGTCCAGCCGTGTGCCTCGCTTCATCACGTCGTCTCCTTCCAGAAGGCCGCCCAGGAGGGAAAGGCGTCGGGCAGCGCCGGTTCGCCGGACCCGTCCCAGCCGTTGAATCCCACAGCCTGGGGGCGCTCGGTCACATCGGCCGCGTACCAGTGCTGCTCACGGCGCCGGGAGAAGTACCACTCGCCGTCCACGCGCGCGTAGTCGTCCAGGTAGCGGATCGCCATGACGATCCACCGCTCCCCCACCTCGTGCTCGGCCCGGCAGTAGACGGATCCGGTCGCGGTGTCACGGCCGGTGAACTCGATGCGGTGGCCGCAGATCTGGTGGACCGACCGGTGGAAGCCGCGCACCAGCGGCTCGATGTGCTCCCGCAGGACTTGCCGTCCCCGGCCGTAACGCCCCATGTCCACGTCGGGCCGGAAGCAGCCGACCCAGGCGTCCAGGTCCCGGGCGTCCACCGCCAGGGCGTAGCGGACAGGTAGCTGCTGGATGGCCAGGTGCGACTCAATGCGGTCGATGCGGTCCTCCAGAGATCGGCCCGCAGCGGCGCTCACGGCCGCGGCTCCTTGGGCAGACCGAGGACCTGCTCCCCGATGATGTTGCGCTGGATCTCACTGGAGCCGCCGTAGATCGTCTCCGCGAGGGAGAGCAGGAAGGAGCGCTGCCGGGTGTCCAGGCCGTAGTCCTCGCCGACGATCTGCCCGGCGGGTCCGGCCAGTTCCATGGCCAGGTGACCGAGCTGCTGGTGCCGCGTCGAGGCGTACAGCTTCGCCGTGGTGGCCTGTGCGCCCGGCGCCCGGCCCGCGGTCAGTTCGGCGATCGTCCGCAGGTTGGTGGTGCGCATGATGCGTACGGAGACCCAAGCGTCCACGATCCGGCGGCGCAGCATGGGGTCGTCGAGCGCACCGCGTTCCCGGGCCAGGTCGATCAGCGCCTCGGCCTCCCGCTCGAAAGTCAGCTGCTGGGGCAGCAGCGTGGTACCGCGCTCGATGCCGAGCGTGGCCATCGCCGTGCGCCAGCCCTCGCCGACCTCGCCCACGACCGTGTCCGCGGCGGTGCGCGCGTCGGAGAGGAAGACCTCGGCGAACTCGTCCTGACCGGCGAGATTGCGGATGGGCCGGATCTCGACACCCGGCTGATCGGCCGGGACGAGCAGCATCGTCAGCCCCTTGTGCCGGTGGGAGTCCGGGTCGGTGCGGGTGAGGACGTACAGCCAGTCGGCGTGCATGCCGAAGGAGGTCCACAACTTCTGCCCGTTGACCACCCAACTGTCGCCATCACGCTCGGCCCGGGTGCGGACGGACGCCAGGTCGGAGCCGGCGCCGGGTTCGCTGAAGCCCTGGCCCCACAGTTCCTCGACGGCGAGGATCGGGGGCAGGAAACGCTTCTTCTGCTCCTCGCTGCCGACCTTGAGCAGCATCGGGCCGAGCAGGTCGAGGGCGTTGACGGTGGCCCGGTAGGGGGCGTTCGCGCGGGCGTACTCGTACTCGAAGACGATGTCCTCAAGGAGTCCGAGCCCGCGTCCGCCGTACTCCTTCGGCCAGCCGACGCCCAGCCAGTTCCCGGCAGACAGTTCACGGTCCCAGGCGAGGCGGACGTCCCAGGCCGCGCCGTCGGTGGGGCCGCCGACGCCCCGGTGCTCGGCGAACTCCCCCACGAGGTGTTCCGCCAGCCAGTCCCGCACCTCGTCGCGGAAGTCGCGTACAGCGGGCCCGAAGTCCAGCTCCATGCCAGCTCCTTTGCGATGATCGAATGCCGGTGATCAGATGCCGAGCCGGGCGGCGAGGAGCTCCCGGTGGTACGACGGCGTGCCGAGCAGCACCTCGGAGCTCTTGGCCCGCTTGAAGTACAGGTGTGCGGGGTGCTCCCAGGTGAAGCCGATCCCGCCGTGGACCTGGATGTTGTCGCCGGCGACCTTGGTGAACGCCTCCGAGCAGAAGGCCTGGGACAGCGCCGCCGCGACGGCGATCTCTATCTCGTCCCCGGCGTCCAGCGCCCACAGCCCGCCGTACGCGGCCGAGCGGGCGGACTCGATCTCCACGAGCATGTCGGCGCACTTGTGCTTGATCCCCTGGAACGAGCCGATGGGCCGTCCGTACTGCACGCGGATCCTGGCGTACTCCACCGCCGTGTCCAGGGCGGCCGCGGCGCCCCCCACTTGTTCGGCGGCCAGCAGGACGGAGGCCGTGGCGAGGGTGCGTTCGATGACCGGCCACGCCGCGCCCTCCCCGCCCAGCAAGCGGGCAGGGGCGTCCGTGAACTCCACCCGGGCCTGCTTGCGGGTCTGGTCCAGGGTGGGGAGGGGTGTGCGGGTGAGGCCCGGTACGTCGGCCTCGACCGCGAAAAGACTGATGCCGGACGGGGTGCGGGCGGCGACCAGGAGCAGATCGGCCAGGTGTCCGTCGGGGACGTAGGTCTTCACGCCGGTCAGCCGCCACCCGCCGGCCGTCTCTCGTGCGGTGAGCCGGATGCCCGGCTCGTCCCAGCGGCCGCTGTCCTCGGTGAGCGCCAGCGTGGCCACGCTCTCGCCGGACGCGATGCCCGGCAGCAGATCACGCCGGGCCTGCTCGTCGTCGCAGCGCAGCAATGCCTCGGCGGCCAGGGCGACGGTGGCGAAGTACGGCGCACACAGCAGCGCACGGCCCGCCTCCTCGAAGACGACTCCGAGGTCGGCATAGCCGAAGCCCGAGCCGCCGTACTCCTCCGGTACGGCGAGTCCCTGCAGGCCGAGTTCGGTGGCCATCCGCCGCCAGGCGCCGGGGTCGTACCCCCGCGGGTCGGCGGCCAGACGGCGCACGTCCGCCTCGCCGGAGTACTTGGTGAGGAACGACCGTACGACCTTGCGCAGTTCGTCCTGTTCCTCGCTGAAGGTGAGATCCATGCCGAGCTTCCCGTCCTCGGTGTGGCCCGCTTGTCGATCCGCTGGTCGGTCTGCTTGTCGACCCGCCCCCCGATACAGTTAGATAATTATAGTATCCGCACTGAATAAACCAGGAGCGCGACGTGACCGATCTCTACGACCAGTTCACGAGCCTGACCTTCGAGCGGCCCGCGCCCGGCGTGCTCCGCGTCGTGCTCGACGCCCCGCACCTCAACGCCGTGGATCCGCGGATGCACAGCGAACTGGCCGACATCTGGCCGGTCGTCGACCGGGACGAGCAGACCCGTGCGGTGCTGGTGCAGGGAGCGGGCAAGGCGTTCTCGGCCGGTGGGACCTTCGACTCCATCGAGGCCATGACCGAGGACTACGCGGTGCGTGCCCGGGTGATGCGCGAGGCGCGGGACATGGTCTACGGGGTGATCAACTGCTCCAAGCCGGTGGTCTCGGCGATCCACGGCCCGGCGGTCGGTGCGGGGCTGGTCATCGGCATGCTGGCGGACATCTCCATCGCCGCCCGCACCGCGAAGATCGTCGACGGTCACACGCGTCTCGGGGTCGCGGCCGGTGACCACGCCGCCATCTGCTGGCCTCTGCTCTGCGGCATGGCCAAGGCCAAGTACTACCTCCTGACCTGCGAGGTGCTCACCGGCGAGGAGGCCGAGCGCATCGGCCTTGTGTCGAAGTGCGTGGACGACGAGGCCGTACATGCCGAGGCTCTGCGCGTGGCGACCGCCCTGGCCGCCGGGCCCGCCAGCGCCATCAGCTGGACCAAGCGGTCCCTCAACCACTGGTACCGCACGGCCCAGCCGATCTTCGAGGCCTCTCTGGGGCTGGAGTTCTTCGGGTTCGCGGGGCACGAGGTCGTCGAGGGGCTGGCCGCCCACCGCGAGAAGCGCACCCCGGACTTCGAGGGCGTGGGCGGCAAGCACCCGCTCGATCTCTGACCCGTTTGTTTTCCCACGGAGAGGACCGCACGATGACATCGGAGCAGACGACCCCCACCGACGTCGCCCCGCTGGTGCAAGGGTTGACCTACGAGGACATGCCGGTCGGGCAGATCTTCCGGACCGCCCGCCGCACCATCACCGAGACCGACCTGGTCAACTTCATCACCTGGGGCGGCTTCAACGAGCCGCTCTTCTGGGACGCCTCGCACGCCGCCGACGGCGGCTACACCGGCCGACTGGTCCCAGGGGCGCTGACGTACTGCATCGCCGAGGGACTCGTACTCCAGACGAACGTGCTACACGGCACGGGCCTCGCCTTCCTGCACATGGAACTGACCGTACAGGGGCCGGTGTACGTCGGCGACACGCTTTACGCCGTCGTGGAGACCACGGGCTCCCGCCCGTCCAGCAAGCCGGGCCGCGGAGTGGTGACCAGCCGGATCACCGTACGCAACCAGCGGGACGAGGATGTGCTCGTCTACACCCCGGTGCGACTGATCCGGGGCAAGGACTACGGGGCTCCGACGCTCTGAGCCCGGGGAGCGGCCGGCACCAGGGTCAGTCCTGCCGTGGGCTCTCCACCGGGTACGACGGCATCGGCGAACGCTCCTCGGTGCATCCAGTCGGAAGGCATCGGGGGGCGCGGCGGGGGCTCATGGTCCGGGACCGCCATGGCGTAGAGGCGGGTGTAGCGGAACTTCGCCTCCAGGTTGTCGAGCACCGACCAGTACTCGTAGCCGCACACGTCCACGCCGCGCGCGATGACTCCGGCCAGCCAGGACAGCCGGGCGCGCAGCAGGGCCCGGCGCCGGGCGTCGTCGCTGTGCCCCGTCTCGTCGACCAGGTCGAGATCACCCATGCCGTTGTCGATGATGGACAGTGGCGGCAGAAGGTCTCCGTACAGCTCGTGGAGGCCGGCGACGGCATCGGCGAGCGCCTCGGGGACGATGGGCCAGCCGTACGCCGTCGTCTCCACGTCGTCGAAGGGGACGATCGCGAAACCGAGGCCCACGAGCAGGCGGTTCACCTCGTTGAGGGCGCTCAGGCACTTCGTGGTCGGGAGCACGCGGGGCAGGTTCTCCGGTGCGGTGACGCGGAAGGGGGTGTGCCAGGACAGGCCGAGCAGGTCCTGTGCGGTGGCGATGATCTCCAGGTCTCCGGGGTGTACGCAGCCGGTGGCCTCGACCGGTGAGACGTCATCCTCGGTCACCATGTGCTCGCCCAGCAGCATGGGGTCCAGGAAGAGGCGGTTGGTCCAGCTCTCCAGGCGCTCCACGGCGAGGCGGTCGAACGGGTCGTCGGTGGCCGCGTAGCCGCCGACGAGCGTGACCGTGGTCCCGATCCGGCCGCTCACGCCGGCGGCCCTGAGCGCTCGGACCGCGAGACCGTTGGCGAGCAGGATGTGGTGGACCGCGGGCAGCCCGGCCCGGCCGGTGCCCCGGCCGGGTGGATACATTCCGGCCACGTGATCCGCGAGCGTGGGCCCTGCCAGGTCGGTGGAGGTGATCCAGCGCTCCACCCGGTCGCCGAAGCGGTGTCCCATCTCGGCGGCGTACGCCGCGAAGTGCTCGGCGGTGTCGCGGGCGAGCCAGCCGCCTGAGGCGTCCAGCCACGGCGGCAGCGACCGGTGCAGCAGCGTGAGACTGGGCCTCACACCACGCGCGAGCAGGGAGTCGAGCGCCCGGTCGCAGCGGTCCAGGGCCTCATGGTCCCAGCTGTCAGGGCCGTCGGGCTGGAGCTGCGGCCATCCGGCGACCATCCGGTGCGAGTCCGCGGTGGCGCCGACCAGCTGCCGGATGTCGTCGGTCCACTGCCGGAAGTGCCCGCCCCTCTCCGACAGGGGCGGCGGCGGAGCCGCGATGGCGTCCGCGGTGGCGACTCCCCAGTCGACACCGCGGAGGGATTCGTGCAGGAAACCATCGCTCACGGGTCACCGTCCAGGCGATGAATGGTTTAGCGCATTCAACTGAATGCCCGCCGACCGGACGCTAACACTGCGAGGACACTACGACAATGTTTCGGACAGATCTCCTCGGTCCGTACAGGTCCCCCACCCCGCACCTTCCCGAAACCGGGGCTCCGCCCCAGACCCCGGATCGCCCTGACGGGCTCGTCCTCAAACTCCCCCGGCTACCGCTGGGTGTGCCCCCAGACGGGCTGAAAATCGGAAGGCGTACCGAAGCTGCACAGAACCTGCAGGGCCGCCTCCTACTCCCCGAAGGGACGGAATTCCTCCTCTTGCCACCAGGGATAGACGGGCGGCATGTCCTTGCTGACCCGGCCCGGGAACTCGGGCGGGCGCTTGGCGAGGAACGACTCGACGCCCTCCGTGGGGTCCGGGCCGCCTCCGATCTGGCTCATGATCCGCGAGTCGAGCCGGTGCGCCGTCATCGGGTGGGATTCGCCGAGCATCCGCCACATCATCTGTCGCGCCAGGGCGACGGAGACCGCCGAGGTGTTGTCGGCGATCTCGCGGGCGAGTTCGTACGCGGCCGGCAGCAGTTCCTCCGGCGGGTGGACGGAACGGATAAGCCCGGCCGCCAGAGCCTCGTCGGGGCCGAAGACGCGGCCTGTCGCCACCCATTCCATGGCCCGCTGCATACCCACGGCCCGCGGCAGGAACCAGCTCGCGGCGGACTCCGGCACGATGCCGCGGCGGGCGAAGACGAAGCCGAACTTCGCCGAGGTCGACGCCAGCCGGATGTCCATGGGCAGGGTCATGCTGGCCCCGACGCCCGCCGCCGGGCCGTTGATCGCCGCGATCACCGGCTTGGTGCAGGAGAAGATCCGCAGCGCGACCCGGCCGCCGGTGTCCCGGTGCCAGGCACCCGCCGTACGGTGGTCGAAGGTTCCACGGCCGCCGCTGACATCGGCACCCGCGCAGAATCCGCGACCGGCGCCGGTCACCACGATCACGCGTATCCCGTCGTCGGCGTCGGCCGCGTCCAGGACGTCCAGCAGGTCGCGCATCATCTGCGGGCCGAAGGCGTTCAGCTTCTCGGGCCGGTTGAGCGTGACGGTGAGGATCCTGTCCGCCACCTTCGCCCGCACGGTCTCGTACTCCTGCTCCGGCATGGCGCGTCCTCCGTCACTCCGCGAACCGGTTCTCAGTCAGCTTAATTAGTTATAGCATTCAACTCTACTGACTCATTCATGCCGACTCATTTCAATGCATACGGCGGTGGAGATGACGGATCTGGTGGTGACGGCCGTCGGGCCGGTCCGGCTGGTCGAGCTGAACCGGCCGGCACAGATGAACGCGATGAGCGATGAGCTGCACGCCGGCCTCGCGTCGGTGTGGGCCGACCTCGCCGCCGACCCGGAGGCGCGCGTGGTCGTGCTCACCGGGCGCGGCCGGGCGTTCAGCGCCGGCGGCAACCTCGACACCATGACCCGGGTCCAGCGCGACAGCGCCTTCCGGGAGCAACAGGTCGACGAGGCCCGCCGGATCATCAACGGCATGGTCCGCTGCCCTCTGCCCGTGATCGCGGCGGTCAACGGTCCAGCGGTGGGCCTCGGCTGCAGCCTGGCCCTGCTGAGCGACCTGGTGCTGATCGCCGACGACGCCTACGTCGCCGACCCGCACGTTCAGGTCGGGCTCGTCGCGGGCGACGGCGGCGCCTACGTCCTGCCGCTGCTCGTCGGCCTGCCCCGCGCGAAGGAACTGCTGTTCCTCGGCGAGCGGGTGAGCGCCCAGGACGCGGTCCGGCTGGGCATCGCCAATCGCGCCGTGCCCAAGGACAAGCTCTTGGACGAGGCCATGGACCTGGCCGGACGGCTGGCCGCCCAGCCCGCGCAGGCGTTGCGCGAGACCAAGCGGGCGGTGAACCGGCACCTGGAGCAGGCCCTCGACACCGTGATGGAACCGGCCCTGCTCGCCGAGCGGGACACCATGCACGGACCGGACCACATCGCCGCCGTCGAGCGGATCATCGCGTCGCGCGGCCGTCGCTGAGCCCGGAGAGGAGCAGTCGGATGGACTTCGCGTTCAGCGACGAGCAAGAGGAACTGCGGCGGATGGTAAGGGCGTTCCTGGCCGACACCTCGCCCGAGACCGAGGTACGGCGCCTGATGGAGACCCCGGAGGGCTTCGACCGGGCGCTGTGGCGCCGGATGGGCGCTGAGCTCGGTCTGCAGGGGCTGGCCGTCCCCGAGGAGTACGGCGGCGCCGGATGCGGACCGGTCGAGGTGGGCGCGGTCATGGAGGAGATGGGCCGCGCGCTGCTGTGCGCGCCGTTCCTGTCCTCGGCGGTGCTGGCCACGACCACGCTGCTGCGCTCCGATGACGAGGAGGCCCGCAAGCGGCTGCTCCCCGGGCTGGTCTCCGGCGAGCTGGTCGCGACGCTGGCTCTGACCGAGGACTCCGCCCGCTGGGACGCCGAGGGGGTGGAGCTCACCGCGCGTGAATCGGCCGGGAGCTGGCTGTTGAACGGACACAAGACGTTCGTACTCGACGGCGCCACGGCCGACGTCGTCCTGACGGTGGCCCGTACCGGCGACGACGGCATCGGGGTGTTCTGGGTGGACGGCGACGCTGCCGGGCTGACCCGTGAGCCCCTGCCCACGATGGACCCGACCCGGCGGCAGGCACGCCTCGACTACCACGACGTACCGGCGACCCGGCTGCGTACGCACGGCGGCGGCTGGGATCTGGTCTCGGAGGTGCTCGACCGGGCGGCGGTGGCCCTGGCCGCCGAGCAGGTCGGGGTGGCCTCTCGCGCGCTTGACACGGCGGTGGAGTACGCCAAGGTACGGCACCAGTTCGGGCGGCCCATCGGGTCCTTCCAGGCGGTCAAGCACCTCCTGGCCGACGTCCTGCTGGAGGTGGAGTCGGCGCGCGCCGCCGCGCACTACGCACTGCTCGCGGCCGAGGGCGACGACCCGGAGCTGCCCGCCGTGGCGAGCCTGGCCAAGGCGTTCTGCTCCGACGCCTGTCTGCAGGCGACGGCCGAGAACATCCAGGTGCACGGGGGCATCGGCTTCACCTGGGAGCATCCGGCCCACCTGTATCTGAAGCGGGCCAAGACGTCACAACTGCTGTTCGGCGACCCGGCGTACCACCGGGAGCTGCTCGCACAGCGCATCGGCATGGACGGCACGGACACGGTCAAGGGAGCGGCATGAAGGTCGACGGCAAGCTCAATGTGTGGGGCACCGCCGAGGTGGTCGAGGAGGCGAGGCACCACGAGAAGGCCGGCTACGACGGCCTGTGGGCCTCGGAGTCCAAGCACGACCCCTTCCTGCCGCTGCTGCTCGCGGCCGAGCACACCGACCGCCTCGAGGTCGGTACGGCGATCGCGGTGGCCTTCGCCCGCTCCCCCATGCAGCTCGCGTACACCGCGCACGACCTGCAGACCTACTCCGGCGGGCGGTTCTCGCTCGGCCTCGGCAGCCAGATCAAGCCGCACATCGAGCGGCGCTTCGCCATGCCGTGGAGCCGGCCGGCGGCCCGTATGCGGGAGTACGTGAGCGCGCTCCGCGCCATCTGGGCCGCCTGGAACGACGGCGAGAAGCTCGACTTCCGCGGCGACTTCTACACGCACACGCTGATGTCGCCGTTCTTCTCTCCCCCGCCCGCCCCCGGCGGCGCGCCGAAGGTCTTCGTGGCCGCCGTCGGGGAGGCGATGACCCGGGTGGCGGGCGAGGTGGCGGACGGCCTGCTCGCGCACGGGTTCACCACCGAGCGGTATCTGCGGGAGGTCACCCTCCCGACGGTCGAGGCCGGACTGGCGGCGTCGGGCCGCACGCGCGGCGACTTCTCCGTCTCCCACCTGCTGCTGACCGCGACCGGCAGGACCGAGGAGGAGATGGCCCGCGCGGTGGACGGCACCCGACGTCAGATCGCCTTCTACGGCAGCACTCCCGCCTATCGAGGCGTCCTGGAGCTGCACGGCTGGGGCGAACTCGGAGACGAGCTGAACGCGTTGTCGAAGTCCGCGCGCGAGGACAAGTGGGAGGCGATGGGCCGACTCGTGGACGACGACGTACTGCACACCTTCGCGGTGGTGGCGGAGCCTGAGCGGGTGGCGGCCGAGATCCGCAGCCGGTACGGGGCGCTGGTCGACCGGGTGTCGTTCTACACCGCGTACGAGATCGACGCCGAGGTGTGGGAGCCGATCGTGCGGGAGCTGCGCGACAACTGAGTGGGGATGGCGAGGCGGGTCAGGGGTGCGCCGTGGTGGCACTGCCACCCGTGACGCGCAGAAGGTCCAGCTTTCCCGCGTCGCTGCTTCCGGCCGCCGCTGTGTAGGTGACCATGCGCAGGTCCGCGCCCGGGACGATGAGGACATCGCAGTCCAGCAGGATGTCGCCGACCTCGGGATGCCGGATCGTCTTCGGTTCGGAGGCGTGCTGGGCCGCCGTCGCCGTGGCCCAGTGCTGAGCGAAGGCGTCGGACACTCCCCGGAGGTCCCGCACGAGACGATCCAGTTGGGCGTCCGCGGGATAGCGGGACACGGCGTCCTTGAGATCGGCGACGATCGACGCCGCGAAGGCGTCCGCTCCGCGCTCGGACCGCAAGGGGCGCAGCGCGGCATGAGCGGCGCCGTTGCCGAACAGAGCGCGGGCGAGGTTGCGCTCGGCGGGCGGGAGCGCGGAGGGGTCGCCGTGGAGGGCGCACCACATGGTGTTCCACCACACAAGGGTCCAGTCGGCGGTGAACACCCCGATCGGGACGTCTCCGAGGCGCGCGGCCAGCCGTTGGACGCCTGCCGGTACGTGCGTGCTGACCGTCCCGTCCTGCGGCGGCAGAAGCCCGGCGCTGCGGTACAACTGGTCGCGCTCGGGCCGGGAGAGCTGAAGGGTCCGGGCGAGGGCGCCGACGACCTGGGCCGAGGGGTTCTTCGCGCGCCCCTGCTCCAGGCGCAGGACGTAGTCGACCGAGAGCCCGGCCAGCTGCGCGAGCTCCTCGCGGCGCAGTCCCGGGGCACGACGGCCGGGCGTCGCCGGGAAGCCGGCGTCGGCCGGGGAGAGGCGGTCGCGCCAGGCGTGCAGGAGGGCGCCGAAACCGGAGCGGGGGTCAGGCATGGGTTCATTCTCGCCGCCCGGCGCCGGACGAGCCTGGGTACTGCCAGTCCTAGTGTCGGGGACGGCACTGGTTGGCGGGGCCCACAGGGGCGACCTTGGTGGTGCGCCCAGCCGGGCGCCCATCGGCTGACCAGGGAAAGGGTTCCCCCATGCAGCACACCATCGTGATGACCGGTGCGAGCCGCGGAATCGGCCGTGTCGCCGCGGAGCACATCCTGCGCCGGTCGCCGGACGTGCACCTCCTCGTCGTCGCCCGCGGATCCTCAGGCGCACAGCTCGCTGCGGAACTCGCCACGGGCGGGCACACGGTCTCGCACGTCTCGGCGGACCTCGGCTCGCTGCGGAGCGTCCGCTCGGCCGCCGCCGAGATCCGCGACCGGCTCGTCCGCGGTGAGCTGCCGCCGCTGCGCGGCTTCGTGGGCAACGCGGGCGTGCAGTACACGAACGCGCTGACCGAGGGTCCGGACGGGTTCGAGTCCACCTTCACGGTCAACGTGCTCGCCAACCATCTGTTCGTCCGCCTGCTCCAGGACCGCTTCGCCGCGCCCGCCCGGATCGTGATCACCGCCAGCGACACCCACTTCGGCGACTTCAGGCACAACATGGGCATGGTGCCCGGCCCGGCCTGGAAGTCCCCGGACGTTCTCGCCCGCACAGGCGCCTTCCCCAAGCCGGACAGCACGGTCGCCGGGCGCACCGCGTACTCGACGAGCAAGCTGGCCACCGTCTACCTCGTGCACGAGTACGCGCGCCGCCTGCCGGCCGGGATCGACGCCGTCGCCTACAACCCGGGCTTCGTCCCCGGCACCGGCCTCGCCCGCAACGCGGACCCCGTCTCCCGGTTCGCGGTGCGCCGCATCATGCCGGTGATGACCTTCACCCCGTTGGCCACCAGCCGCAACGCCGCGGGCCGCTACCTCGCCGACGTCGTCCTCGGCACGACCGAGGCGCCCACCGGCTCCTACGTCGACCGCGGCCGGGTCGCACGGTCGTCCGAGGAGTCGTACGACCCGACGCGCGAAGGCGAACTATGGGACGCCGTCGAGCGGTTCACCGCGGCCCACGTGCGGAACTGATGGTCAGCCGAGCAGGTCCAGGACAGTCGTCATGGACCTGTTCTGCAGCAGGTAATCCTCGGCCTCCTGCAGATGGACCCGCCACAGCTCCTCGGCGGCCTCGGCCCGGCGGGCGGCCACCAGGTCGACCAGCGCGACATGAGCGCGGAAGCCCCGCCGGTTGGCCCGGATGTTCTCCGGACTGCCGGCGTCGAGGTCGACGTGGGACCAGTTGGCCTGTTCGATGATGTGGCGGACCATGCCGTTGAGGACGCTCAGCGTCTGGTTTCCCGCCAGTTGGACGACGAGGGCGTGGAACTCCATGTGGGCGCGGATGAACGCCGAGGGGTCGTCCATGAGCAGTTCGGCTCCGTCGACGGCGGCGCGCAGTCGCTCCAGGTCATCGTCCGTGCGCCGCTCGGCCAGCAGGCCGGCGCACGGCGCCTCGATCACCGTGCGTGCGTCATAGACGTCCTTGAGGGTCGTGCCCCGGTACTCCAGGACCACCCCCGCGTAGCGGGCCGCCACCGTGCCTTCCGGGACCTGCACCCGCGCCCCGCCCCGGGCGCCCCTGCGCACGTTGATCAGCGACTCCGACTCCAGCACTCGGAACGCCTCGCGCAGCGTCGGCCGGGAAACGGCGAACTCCGCCATCAGGGCCGTCTCGGCCGGAAGGGCCTGCCCCTCGGCCAGCTCCCCGCGCACGATCTTGCGGCGCAGTTGTGCCGCCACCAGCTCGGCCATCTTGGGGACCCGTACCGGCGTGTTCGCCACCGCGCCCACCTCCGCCCTCGTTCGGTTGTCAGTCGCTCGTGTCCGGGACGAAGTACGGCAGCGTGATCCCGTCCGTGAAGGGCCGGAAGTCCACGCGTACGCGCATGCCGATGACGACGTCGTCCGGATCGCCGGCGTCGACGTGGGAGAGCAGGTTCGCGCCGTCGTCCAGGTCGATCACGGCGAGCGCGAAGGGCGTGTCGAAACCGGGACCCGGTGCGCGGTGCACCACCGTCACCGAGTAGACGGTGCCCCGCCCGGCGCTGGGGGCGTACCGCCAGTCCCGCGACATACACCCGGGGCAGGCGGGCTCGGGGACGAAGAAGCGCAGGTCGCAGGACGGGCAGTACGGGACGACCAGCTCACCGCGCCGGGCTGCCTCCCAGAACGGCTCGGACAGCGAGGTCGGGACAGGTACGGGCCGGCTCATCGCATCCTCCCCAGCACGCTCATCTCGTAGTGCTGCGCCCCCGACCCGGCGTTTCCGACGACCGCCAGCTCCGCGCTCTCGACCTGGTGCACGGCCGTGCCACGCAACTGCCGTACGGCCTCGACGACCTTGAGCGTCATCTGCTGCGTCCCGTTCCATGCGTACGACAGGCAGCCGCCGTCCGGATTGACGGGATGCTTGCCGCCCACCGCGATGGCGCCACTGGCCGCCAGCGGCCCTCCCTCGCCCTCGCCGCACAGCCCGAGAGCCTCCAACTGCCGGATTATCTCGAAGGAGTTGGGGTCGTAGAGGGAGAAGACGTCCACGTCGTGCGGGCTTACGCCGGCCATGGCGTAGGCGCGGGTGGCGGCGTCCCGGCCGAGTTGCCCGACCTCCCGGTACAGCGCCGGGTTGGCGTACGCGGCCTGGTGGTACTCCATCCCGCCACCGAGTACGGCGACGGGCGGGTGCGGCAGGTCCCGGGCCCTTTCGGCGGTGGTGACCACGAGTGCCGCGCCGCCCTCGCCGACGATGCAGCAGTCCAGCAGGTGGAAAGGCGTGGCCACCATGCGCGAGGCGAGTACGT
Source organism: Streptomyces sp. NPDC002896 (assembly GCF_040295225.1). NCBI lineage: Bacteria > Bacillati > Actinomycetota > Actinomycetes > Kitasatosporales > Streptomycetaceae > Streptomyces > Streptomyces sp. NPDC002896. Next base: position 80,546 of record NZ_JBEOVA010000018.1, read on the forward strand.
CGTCGGCGGTGTACGGGCCGCGGCCGTACATCATCGCCTCCGGATTGGTGGTGCCGTTGTTGCGGATCGTGGCGGCGACCTCCGCGAGCTGGCGGGGGGTCGTGCCGTACTCGTGCATGTGCCGGGCGGCCACCAGCGCGAACTGGGCGACGACATAGCTGCCCCACACATCGGCGAACTCCAGCGGCACCCCGGCCCCGACCGGACCGGCTCCGCGCGAGACCAGCTTGCAGCCGCCGACCACCACGGTGTCGGCGAATCCGGCGCGTACCGCTGCCGCCGCCTTCAGCAGGCCTCGCGAGCCGGCGTTGTCGAGCATCGAGTCGCTGGTCCAGCGCAGGTCCCGGCCGAGGATGCGCGCCCACGAGCTGCCCTCACCGGGCACTCCGCCCGGCCCTGGCCAGTCGACCTGGGCGCCGTCGACGTCCGACGGACTCAGCCCGGCGTCCTCGATCGCGCCCCGCACCGCTTCGAGGGCCAGGTCCATGGCGTCGCGGTGCGGGAGCGACAGCGCCTGCTCGGTGGCGTACACACCGACGACCACAGGCTGGCGACCGTTCACGGCGTCACCGTCCCGCGCCCAGTGTGCCGCCGCCGGGATAGCCGCCACCGCCGAAGCGCTCGTCGAGCGCCTCGTAGTCCTTGGCGAAGTCCTTGGTGCGCGGCAGCGCCTCGACGAACTCCACCGTCTTCGGCTTCTTGTACGAGGCGATGCGCGCGCGGCAGTGCTCGATGACGTCCTCGGCCGTGACCGGCCCGGCATCTGTGTGGAGCACCACGAGGGCCTTGACGTCCTGCGCCCAGCGCTCGTTGGGCACGCCGATCACGGCGGCCTCCTTGACGGCCGGGTGCGACTCGATGCAGTTCTCCACCTCGGCCGGGAAGATGTTCTCGGCCGCCGACTTCAGCATGCGGGTCGTCGTCCCGAGGAAGCTGATCGTGCCGTCCGGCTCGCGCCGTCCGAGGTCGGTAGTGTGCCACCAGCCGAAGCGGAAGCGCTGCTCGTTGATCTCCGGCCGGTTCCAGTAGCCGAGGTGCACGAGGTCCCCGCGGATGCAGATCTCGCCGGCCTCGCCGACCGCGCACTCCTTGCCGGTGCCGTCCAGGATGCGTACGGCCGTGAAGGGTCCCGGCCGTCCGGCGTTGCCGGCGCCCGCGTCGCCGTAGGCGCCGGTCACGGCGAAGCCGGTCACCTCGGTCTGCCCGTAGCCGCGGCCCTCGCCGCCGCCGTTGCGGGTGAAGCGGCTGGTGTCGGTGGGCACGGTGCCCTGCCACAGGGGGGCGGCGACGCTCGCACGCAGGTGGGACAGGTCGTGGCCCGCTTCTCGGTTGAGGGCGACCAGTTGGGCGATGGTCGGCGGCATCAGATACGCGTGGGTGCACTGCTCGGCCGCCAGCAGTGGGAGCAGTTCCTCGGCGATCACGCGGCGGACGATGACGTTCTTGCCTCCGTGGACGAAGGCCGGGACGCCCCAGAACTGGTAGTTGCCGATGTGGAACATCGGTCCGGCGCCGAGGAAGGCGGCCTCCCGGCCGATGTCCCCCATCCAGGCGGCGCTCGCGCCCATCGCGAGGAGGTTGCGGTGCGAGAGCATCGAGCCGGACTGCCGCCCGGAGATCGCCGCGGTGTAGATGACCAGGAGCGCGGAGTCGGGATCGACGTCGACGGCCGGGTCCTCGGGCGAGCCGGAGGCCAGGAAGGACTCGTAGGTGCCGGGGCCTTCGGTGTCGTGCCGCAGCCACAACGCCCGGTGGTCGCTGCCCAGCTCGGCGCGCGCCTTGCTGACCGTGTCGCCGATCTCCTCGTCCTGCCAGACGACGACGCGAGGGTCGAAGTCCTCGACGGCGAAGGCCATTTCGGGGGCGGCCCAGCGCCAGTAGCCGGGACAGACCATGGCCCCGATCTTCGCTGCGGCGCCGAGCAGCTCCCAGATCCGGAAGGAGTTCTGCCCCAGCCACAGGATCCGGTCGCCGGGCCCGACGCCCGCGTCCGCGAGGGCATGGGCGAGCCGGTTGGTGCGCTCGTCCAGCTGGGGCCAGGTCAGCCGGACGTCGCCGTCGACGAGGGCGACGCCGTCGGGGTAGGACCTGCGGTGCTCACGGATGATGTCGCCGAACGTCACGCGGCGGGCGCGGGGTTCCGGGGGGTACCCCCCGGGAGAACTCAGCATGCTGTTGGCTCCCAAGGCTTCGAAGACTTCGAGAGGTGAGGCACCGTCAGACACGGCCGACGCCTACGCCCTTGACGTTGATGAACTCGTCCAGACCTGCTTTGCCGCCCTCCCGGCCGAACCCGCTGATGCCGACGCCGCCGAACGGCGTGGCGGCCGACGTGATGGGGTTCGGGCCGGGGTTGACGTAGACCGTCCCGGCCTTCAGGCGCGGCACCAGGCGGTTGACGCGCGCGATGTCGCGGGACTGGATGTAGGCGGACAGGCCGTACTCGGTGTCGTTGGCCAGAGCGACGGCCTCGTCCTCCGTGTCGAACGGGGTGATGGCCAGGACCGGGCCGAAGATCTCCCGCTGCGCGAGGTCGCTGCGGTTGTCGACGTCCGCGAAGACCGTCGGGGCCACGAAGTAGCCGTCGGCGTCGATGCGTTCACCGCCATACACCAGTCGGCCCGCGCCGCCCTCGACCGCCTTGTCGATCACGCCCTGGACGCGGTCGCGGGCGGCGGCGTCGATGAGCGGTCCGATGTACGTCGTCGGGTCGAGCGGGTCTCCGACGGGGAGGTGGGCCACCACCCCGGCGACCCGCGCGACGACCTCGTCGTAGATCGGACGCTCGACCAGCAGCCGGGTGGGGAGCGCGCAGCCCTGGCCGGTGTTGCTCATGGCGAAGGCCGCGCAGTACGGCACGACGGTGTCCAGGTCGGTGTCGGCGAAGAGCAGGTTGGCGGACTTCCCGCCAAGCTCGAACACGACGGGTTTGAGGTTGATCGCCGCGTCCGCCATGATGCGGCGCGCGGTGGCGGGCCCGCCCGTGAAGGAGATCTTGTCCACGCCGGGGTGCGTCACCAGGGCCGCACCCGCGTCGCCGAGGCCGGTGACGACGTTGATCACGCCCTCGGGGATGCCCGCCTCGCGGGCCAGGTCGGCGAAGAGCAGCGCGGAGAACGGCGTGGACTCGGCCGGTTTGATGACCACGGTGTTTCCGGCGGCGAGTGACGGCGGGACCTTCATCGCCAGGGACAGCGCGGGGGAGTTCCAGGTGATGATGTGGCCGATGACGCCGTACGGCTCGGCGATGGTGTACTCGACGTTCTCGTGGGGGCTGTAGGCCGCGCCGACCATGCCCTCGATCTTGTCGGCCCAGCCGGCGTAGTACTCGGTCCACTCGGCGACGTGCGGGCCGACGTTCTCCGCCCAGCCGCCGATGCAGACGCCGTTCTCGAGAGGGCAGATCGCCGCGAATTCGGGGATGTGGTCGCGGATCAGCTGGGCGAAGCGGGTGAGCAGCCCCCGGCGCTCGGCGGGGCGCATGGTGCCCCACACCTCGAAGGCCTGGCGGGCGGCGGCCACGGCCCGGTCCACCTCGGCGGCGCCCGCGAGCGGGATGTGGGCCTGGACCAGGCCGGTCGCCGGATTCCGGTGCTCGTGGGTTCCGCCGCTGGCGTCGGTGACGCCCTTGCCGCCGATGACGAGCCGTGGTTGCGGCAGGTCCTGCCCGGCCCTGTCCTGGTGCAGTTTCACATCGACCGTGACCACGGATGCCTCCTCGAACCCGCCCGGCGCCTTCCGCACCACCCAGGGTCATTAAATAGCTAACCTATTTATCCAAGACAGTCAATGGGCGGAATGCCGCCGGACGACCGCAGAAACACCGCCCTGGGCACCGCGTCACAGCCCCAGCGAACGCCCGACGATCTCCTGCATGATCTCCGACGTCCCGCCGAACACCCGCTGCACCCGGCTGTCCCGCCAGATGCGCGCGATCTCGTACTCGTTGACGTAGCCGTAGCCGCCGAAGAGCTGCATGCAGCGGTCGATGACCTCCCAGCCGGTCTCCGAGGTCCAGTACTTCGCCGCGGCGGCCTCCTCGGCCGTCAGCTCGCCCTGGAACAGCGCCATGATGCAGCCGTCGAGATAGACCCGGGCGGCGCTCAGCTTGGCCTTGATGTCGGCGAGGGCGAACCTGTTGGCCTGGAACTCGCCGATCGGCTGACCGAAGGCGGTACGCGTCTTTGCGTACTCCAGCGCCAGCTCGAAGGCCCGCTCGGCCGACGCGAGTGAGGCGACGGCGATGGCGAGCCGCTCGGTCGGGAGGTTGCCCATCATGTGGTAGAAACCGCGCCCCTCCTGCCCGATGAGGTTCTCGGCGGATACGCGGACCTCGTGGAAGAAGAGCTCGGCGGTGTCCTGGGCCTTCATCCCGACCTTGTCGAGCTTGCGTCCCCGCTCGAAGCCCTCGGCGCCGCGCTCGACGACGATCAGGCTGATGCCCTTGTGCCCGGCGTCCGGGTCGGTCTTGCAGGCGACGATGACCAGGTCGGCCAGGATGCCGTTGGTGATGAAGGTCTTGGATCCGTCGATCACCCACTCGTCGCCGTCCCTGCGGGCGGTGGTGCGCATGCCCTTGAGGTCGGATCCGGCGGCCGGCTCCGACAGCGCGAGCGCGCAGATCGTCTCGCCGCTGATCACTTCGGGGAGCCAACGGGCCTTCTGCTCCGGGGTGGTGAGGTGCATCAGGTAGGGCGGGATGACGTCGTTCTGCAGCCCGAGCCCGATGCCGACCGAGCCGGTGGCGTGCATCTCCTCCGCCATGATGGCGTTGTACCGGAAGTCCCAGATCCCCTGGCCGCCGTACTCCTCCGGGAACTGCCAGCCGATGAGCCCGGCCTTGCCGGCGGCCGCCCACGCGGCCCGGCTCACCTGGCCGTCCCGCTCCCACTGCTCGGCGTACGGGGCGCATTCGCGCAGGTAGAACGCGCGGGCGCTGTCCCGGAACAGCTCGTGTTCCGCGGTGAAGATCGTACGGCGCATGCTCGACTCCACTCGTAGATCTCGCTTATTTAGCTGAAGTAGTTATACGATAGCGCTGTTTCAGGACCTGGGCGAGGGAGGGCGTGTGAGCGTACGGGACAAGGTGGCGCTCGTCACCGGGGCGGGCCGCGGCATCGGCGAGGCGATCGCCGAGGCGCTGGCCGCCGCCGGAGCCTCGGTCGCCGTCTGCGACGTGGACGTGGAGGCCGCAGGAAAGGTCGCGGCCCAGCTGGCGGAGCGGTATGCGGTGCGCGCCACGGGAGTCGGCTCGGACATCTCTGACGGCCCGGCCGTGCGCGCCGCCGTGGAACGGGTGACCGCCGAACTGGGCCCGGTGGACGTCCTGGTCAACAACGCGGCCGTCGACGTCATCGGCCGCTTCGTCGACAGCACCGAGGAGACCTGGGACCGGATCATCGCCGTCAACCTGCGCGGCACCATCACGATGACCCGCGCCGTGCTCGACTCGATGATCGAGCGCGGCGGCGGCCGCATCATCCACATCGCCTCGGACGCCGGCCGGGTCGGCTCCTCCGGCGAGGTGGTGTACTCCGCGACGAAGGGCGGTGTCATCGCCTTCGGTAAGGCACTGGCCCGCGAGGTCGCCCGGCACGGCATCACGGTCAACAGCGTGTGCCCGGGCCCGACCGACACCGCGCTGCTCGGCCAGGTCGCCGACTACAGCCAGAAGATGTACGACGCGACCGTGCGGGCCATCCCGCTGCGCCGCGTCGCCCAGCCCGCCGAGATCGCCGGTGTGGTGGCCTTCCTCGCGTCCGACGACGCCGCCTACATGACCGGGCAGACCCTGTCGGTCAGCGGCGGCCTCACGATGGTCTGAGGTGATCCGAGTGAGCAGCGTGCTGCGCGTCGAACTCCGCGACAGGATCGCCGTGTTCACCCTCGACCGGCCGGAGCGGCTCAACGCCATCGGAACGGACACCGTCGAGCAACTGAAGCAGGCGCTGGAGGATGTGGGTGGCGACGATGACGTACGAGCCGTAGTGCTGGCCGGAGCGGGCCGTGCCTTCTCGGCCGGTGCCGACCTCGGGGAGATCGAGTCGTTCACGGCACCCGGGCAGTTCCGCGCCTTCGTGGGGCGGCTCACCGAGGCGTACGCACTCCTTGAGGGCTTCCCCAAGCCCTCGGTCGCGGCCGTCCACGGGTTCGCGTTCGGCGGTGGCCTGGAGCTCGCGCTCGCCTGCGACCTGCGGGTGGTGGAGCGCGGCGCCCGGCTCGGCCTGCCCGAGATGAAGCTCGGCGTCCTGCCGGGCGCGGGCGGCACGCAGCGGCTGCCGCGTCTCGTGCCTCCGGCGATCGCCAAGCAGATGATCCTCACCGGCGAACCGATCGACGCGGAGCGCGCCTGGCAGCTCGGGCTGGTGAACGAGATGGCCGAGCCCGGTGGGGCACTGGCGGCCGCCGAGGCGCTCGCATCCCGGCTGGCAGCCGGAGCCCCGCTGGCGCTCGCGGCGGGCAAGCGGCTGATCGACCACGGACTCGGAATGGACCTGGATGCGGCGATCGCGTACGAGCGCGAAACCGTCTCTGTGCTGTTCTCCACCGAGGACCGGGCCGAGGGGCTCAAGGCATTCCGGGAGCGCCGCCCGGGAGAGTTCCGCGGCGTGTAGCAAGCGTCCCGAGAGATGTGGAGGTGGGCCGTGCGGCCACTGGAGGGCTATTCCGTCGTCGAGCTGGGCATGTGGGTGGCGGCACCGGCCGCGGCGACCATGCTGGCGGACTGGGGAGCGGACGTGGTGAAGGTCGAGGCGCCTACCGGCGACCCCAACCGTTACACGCTCCGGCACGTCGGCCAGGACATCGACAGCGAACCGCCGTTCGAGACCGACAACCGAGGCAAGCGCGGGATCGTCCTCGATCTGCGGTCCGAGGAGGGCAAGGACGTACTCGAGCGGCTGCTGGAGCGCGCCGACGTGTTCGTCACCAACCTCCGACCCGGCGCCCTGGAGCGGCTGGGCCTGGCGCCGGGCGAGCTGCGCGAGCGCCACCCCCGCCTGGTCATCGGCACATTGACGGGGTACGGCTGGACCGGCGCCGAGCGCGACCGGGCCGGGTACGACGTCTCCGCCTTCTGGGCCCGGCCCGGCATCGCCGCCATGCTCAACCCGGCCGATCAGCCACCACCCGGCATCCGCCCCGGCCTCGGCGACCGTACCGCGGCCTCCAACCTGGTGGCGGGCGTCCTGGCCGCGCTGCTGCGACGGGCACGCACCGGCGAGGGCGGCGTGGTGGACGTGTCACTCCTGCGTTCCGGAACGTACGCCAACGGCAACGACCTCGCCCTGCAGAACTTCTTCGGCAAGCGCGGCCGTACCCGGCCGCGCACGGAGCACGAGTCCCCGCTCTACAACTGCTACCGGGCCACGGACGGGCGTTGGTTCTGGCTGGTCGGTCTGGAGGGCAACCGGCACTGGCCCGGTGTCGTCAAGGCACTCGGTCGCGAGGACCTGGAGACGGACGAGCGGTTCGCGACCGGTAAGGCCCGGCGCGGCCACGTACGCGAACTGATTGCCGTCTTCGACGAGGAGTTCGCCAAGCGGCCGCTGGACGAGTGGGCGGAACGATTCGACGCCGAGGGCGTGTGGTGGGCGCCCGTGCAGACCCTGGCGGAGGTGTCGGCCGACCCGCAGGCGGAGGCGGTGGGGGCGTTCGTCGAACAGCCGGGCATGGGCGACGCGCCGCCGCTGCGGACGGTGGCCACGCCTGTCAGTTTCTGGGGCGTCGATGACAAGCCCCGCACCGGCGCGCCGACGCTCGGCCAGCACACCGACGACATACTCCGCGAACTCAGCTGACCCGACACACAACCCATCCATCAGGAGGTAGGGCGTGGGCATCCTCGACGGCAAGGTCGCCATCGTGACCGGCGGCGGGAGAGGGCTGGGCCGGGCGCACTGCCTGGCGCTCGCCGAGGCCGGTGCGACCGTGGTGGTGAACGATCCGGGCGCGGGCGTGCACGGCGAGCGGACGGGCGACTCCCCCGCCGACGACGTCGTCGCCGAGATCACCAAGCTCGGCGGCCGGGCGGTCGCCAACCACGGCTCGGTCACCGACTGGGCGGCCACCGAGGCGGTGGTGGAGGACACGGTGGCGGAGTTCGGCCGCCTGGACATCGTCGTGAACAACGCGGGGATCGTGCGCGACCGCATGCTGTTCTCGATGAGCGAGGCCGAGTTCGACGCCGTGATCGCCGTGCATCTGAAGGGAACCTTCGCGCTCACCCGGCATGCCTGCGCGTATTGGCGCGAGGCGTCGAAGCGGGGTGAGCGCGTCGCGGGCCGCGTGATCAACACGACGTCCGGGACGGGTCTGTTCGGCAACCAGGGCCAGTCGAACTACGGCGCCGCGAAGGCCGGGATCGCGGGGCTGACCGTCCTCACCGCCCTTGAGATGCGCCGATACGGCGTCACCGCGAACGCCATCTCGCCGATCGCGGCCACGCGGATGACGGAGGGGCTGTCCGTCGGCGCGTCCCTGCAGGCCGCCGACGACTTCGACCCGCGCGATCCCGCAAACGCCTCCGGTGTGGTCGTCTACCTGGCCTCCGACGCCGCGGCGTGGCTGACCGGCCAGGTGCTGCGTATCGAGGGCAACCGGCTGAACCGGCTGCAGGGCTGGACCGTCACCGGCGTCCACCCGAGCCAGTCCGGCAAAGCCCTGACGTACGAGGAACTCATCGAGGCCGTACCGCAGTTGTACGGTGTCGCACCCGCCGGCCGGGCCACGGGAGTCGGCCAGTGAAGGCGCGGGGCCATGACGTCGCCGCTCTGGTGCTGCGCGCGACGCTCGGCCCGATGCTCTTCGCACACGGCTGGAACAAGGTAGCCGGGCCGGGCGGGCTCAAGGGCACCACGGGCTGGTTCGAGGCGCTCGGCCTGAAACCGGCCGCCGTGCACGCCCGCATGGCGGCCGGGACCGAGATGGCAGCGGGGGTGGGCATCGCCCTGGGCGCGGCAAACCCCCTCCCGGCGGCGGCGACCGTCGGCCTGATGACCGTGGCAGCCTGCACCGACCACCGGGACAAGGGCTTCTTCGTCTTCAAGGGCGGCTGGGAGTACGTCGGTGTCGTGGGCGGCGCGGCCGTCGCACTGGCCGCGTTGGGCAACGGCAGGTACTCGGTCGACGGGCTGCTACGACGCCAACGTGGCGGCGCGGGGGCCGCATTGCTGGCCGCGGGAATCGGCACGGCGAGCGCGGCAGCGCTGCTGGCCGCTTGTTACCGGCCTGAGCAGAAGCCGGAAGAGACAGATCACTGATACCAGATACGGGCAACAAGGGAGTCGACATGGACGCGGCTGACTTCAGCGCGGTGCTGTCCGAGGTCCGGCGCTTCGTCCGCGAGCGGGTCGTACCGCTCGAAGCGGAGATCGACGAGAAGGACGAGATGCCCGCGGACATCCGCGAGGCGGCCAAGAAAATGGGGCTGTTCGGCTTCGCGCTGCCCGAGGAGTACGGCGGGCTGGGGCTGTCGATGTACGAAGAGGCCCAGCTGATGTTCGAGCTCGGCTACACGACCCCTTCGCTGCGCTCGATGTTCGGCACCAACAACGGTATCGCCGGACACGTCCTCATGGTCGGCGGCACCGAAGAGCAGAAGGCTAATTGGCTCCCGAGGATCGCCTCGGGCGACGTACTGGCGTCCTTCGCGCTCACCGAACCCGAGGCCGGATCCGACCCGTCCACGCTGACCACGCGCGCCACGCGAGACGGCGACGAGTGGGTGATCAACGGCGCCAAGCGCTACATCACCAACGCCCCGCTCGCCGACGTCTTCATGGTCTTCGCCCGCACCGACCCCGACGCCCCGCGCACCCGCGGCATCTCCACCTTCCTCGTCCCAGCCGGCACCCCAGGCCTCACCGTGGCACCCAAGGACCACAAGATGGGGCAGTTCGGCGCCTGGACCGCGGACGTGTACTTCGACGACGTACGCGTACCAGCCGACGCCCTCGTCGGCGACGAGAACGGCCTCAACCGCGGCTTCAACACCGCCATGGGCTGCATCGCCCACGGCCGCGTGCACATCTCGGCCCTCTGCGTGGGCATGGCCGAGCGCCTGGTCGACGAATCGGTCGAGTACGCCCGCACCCGCCGCCAGTCCGGCAAACCCATCGGCTCCTTCCAGCTCGTCCAGGGCCTGATCGCCGACTCCATGACCGACTACTACGCCGGCCGCGCCACCGTCCTGGAAGCGGCCCGGCGCTTCGACTCGGGCGAGGACACCAAGATCGGCCCCTCCTGCACGAAGTACTTCGCCAGCGAGATGGTGTGGCGCGTCGCCGACCGCGCGGTGCAGGTCCACGGCGGCGCGGGCTATATGCGCGGGGTGGCCGTCGAGCGCTTCTACCGCGACGCCCGGCTCTTCCGTATCTACGAGGGCACCAGCCAGATCCAGCAGGTCATCATCGCGAAGGCGCTGCTGGGCGAGGTGGCCCGGGGCTGAGCGGCACACACGAGGAAGGCCCCGACACTCCGGGGCCTTCCTCTTCGTACGGTCGTCAGATGCCGAGCCGGTCCAGCAGCCGCTCGTGGTACACCGCCGGGCCGCCGAACAGCAGCTGCGAGGATTTGGCCCGACGAAAGTACAGATGGGCCGGGTGCTCCCAGGTGAATCCGATGCCGCCGTGGACCTGGATGTTCTCCATGGCCGCGACCATGTACGCCCGTGAGCAGCACGCGTGGGCCACCGCCGCGGCGACGGGGAAGTCCCCGGAGCCCTCGGCGGCCAGCTGCGCCGCCTCCCGGGAGGATGCCTCGGCCAGTTCCACCTGGACGAGCATGTCGGCGCACTTGTGCTTGACCGCCTGGAAGGTGCCGATGGGCCGGCCGAACTGGTGACGGGTGCGGGCGTACTCCGCGCTCATCTCCAGGCACCTGCGCGCCCCGCCCGCCTGCTCGGCTGCCAGCCCGACCGAGGCGATGTCCAGGACCTTGGCCATGATGCGGCCGCCCGCCCCGTCCGCGCCGACGAGGGTCGCGGGCACTGCGTCGAACGTCAGCCGGGCCATCGCCCGGGTGGCGTCCAGGGTCTCCATCGGATCGGCCGCCAGGCCCGTCGCCTGCCGGTCGACCGCGAACAGCGACGGACCCGCGACGGTGCGGGCGACGACGAGGAGCAGATCGGCCGTCGTACCGTCGATGACGAAGCACTTGCGGCCGTTCAGCTTCCAGCCGCCGTCCCTGTCCGGCACGGCACGGGCGGAGATCATGGCCGGGTCCCACGAGCCGGTGTCCTCGGCGACGGCGAGTGTGGCCGTGGTCCGACCGGCCGCGATGCCCGGGAGGTGGCGCGCGCAGGCCTCCTTGTCGCCCGAGGCCAGCAGCGCCTGGGCAGCAAGGACGACGGTGGCGAAGAACGGAGCGCACAGCAGGGCGCGGCCCATCTCCTCCAGTACGACGCCGAGTTCGACGGAGCCGAAGCCGTCGCCGCCGTACTCCTCGGGGATGGCCAGGCCCGGCAGCCGCAGTTGGTCGGCTGCCTGCGCCCACACCGCCGGATCGAAGCGCGGTTCGCTCTCCATGAGCTTGCGTACGGCTTCCTCGGGCGACTTGGCCTCCAGGAACTCCCGCACAGAGGAACGCAGTTCCTGCAGCTCGCTCTCGTCGGCCGTCACGGACGCACCTCCTTGGCAGCGGTGGTCGCGGGTTCCTTGGGCAGGCCGAGGACGCGTTCCGCAAGGATGTTCTTCATGATCTCCTCGGTGCCGCCGAGGATTCGCAGTGCCGGAGTGGCCAGGAGCAGTTCGGACCATGCGTACGTGCCCCACTGCCCGGTGTCGGCGATCGCACGGGGTCCGAGGACGTCCGAGACGAAGTGCGCAGCGCGGGTGAGGTTCTGTCCGTACATCAACTTCGAGACGGACATCTCGGGACCGGGTGCGACCCCGCCGCGCAGCTTGCGCAGGGCGCGTGTGTTGAGGTGTTCGGTGGCCATGGCGTCCACGAGGAGTTCGGCGAGGCGGGCGCGCAGGGCGCGGTCGTCCCAGGTCCAGGTGGCGCGCATCAGCGCCGAGAGCCGGTCCGGGGACAGGGCGGCGGCCACCGGGCCCGCACCCTCACTGCCGACCGTCGCGCGCTCGTTCATCAAGGTGGTCAGGGCGACCGTCCAGCCGCCGTCGACCTCGCCGAGCCGGTGGTCGTCGGGGATGCGTACGTCGGTGAGGAAGACCTCGTTGAAGTCCGCGCCGCCGGTCATCTGCCGCAGCGGCCTGACCTCCACGCCGGGTGCGTCCATGGGAACCAGGAAGGCCGTGATGCCGCGGTGCTTGGGCGCGTCCGGGTTGGTGCGGGTCAGAGCGAGGCCGATCTGGCTGTGCTGGGCGACCGAGGTCCACACCTTCTGCCCGTTCAGCACCCAGTCCTCGCCCTCGCGTACGGCGCGGGTCGCCACGCTCGCCAGGTCGGATCCCGCGCCGGGCTCGCTGAACAGCTGGCAGGCGATGGCGTCCCCGCGGTACATGGCGGGCAGCCAGTGGTCCTTGATGTGGGGTTGGGCGTGGGCGAGGATCGTCGGGCCGATCATGCCCAGGCCGACCACACCGAGCACGCCGGTGTCGGCGACGTCGTACTCGGACTCGATGGCGTCGTAGAGCAGGTCGTGGACGGGGGTGAGGCCGCGGCCGCCGTACTCGGGCGGGCCGGTGATCCAGCCGAAGCCGTTCTCGTGACGGATTCGCTGCCACTCCCGCGCCCGCCGCACATGCTCCCGCTCCTCGTCGGGCGGCAGGCTGCTGAAGTACGCCATCGTGTCGTCGCCCTCGCCCCAGGTGAAGGCCGTGCGGTCGGGGGCCTTCGCCGCGTGCGCGTCGAGGAAGCGGCGCGCCTCGGCGGCGAAGTCCTGCATGTTGTCTTCCATCGCGTGCGCTCCGAACGGTCAGGTCGAGAGGATCGTCACCGCCGACGCGCCCGGCGCGCCGTACAGGTGGGTGTAACCGACGCGGGGCGCCCCGGGGATCTGCCGGGTCCCCGCCGTGCCGCGCAGCTGGAGCACGATCTCGTGGATCTGGCGCAGACCGGACGCGCCGATGGGCTCGCCGTTGCCGAGCAGACCGCCGTCCGTGTTGACCGGGATGCGGCCGCCGATCTCGGTGGCGCCCTCGGCGATGAGGCGTTCCTGCTCGCCGTCCTTGCAGAGGCCGGTCTCGGCCATGTGGATGATCTCCGAGCCGGCGTCGGTGTCCTGGAGCTGGGCGACGTCGACGTCCTCGGGACCGATGCCCGCCAGTTCGTACGCCGCCCGGGAGGCGTCCACGGTCGGGCTCTCCACCGGCTCCCCGACCGGGAACGACGGGCTCTGCACCTCGAAGGCGCCGAGCCTGCGGCTGCGCAGGGCGGTGGCCCGGATGCGTACGGGTGTGGAGGTGTACTTGTGGGCCTGGTCGGCGCGGCACAGCACGATGGCCGCGGCGCCCTCGTTCGGGCCGCAGTACATGTACTGGCGCAGCGGGTAGTTGAGGACCGGCGAGGCGAGGACCTCCTCGACCGACAGCGGGGTGCGGCGCCAGGCCTTGTCGTTGCCGGCGGCGTTGCGGAAGTTCTTCGAGGCCACGCGCGCGAGCGTCTCGTGGGAGATGCCGTGGTCGTGCATATAGCGGTTGATCTTCATGCCGAAGAAGTGGGTGGTGAGGAACATCCCGGTCTGCCCGTACCAGGAGGGGATGCCGGCCACGGACGGATCGGCGGCGAACGCGCCGCGCGGATGCTTGTCGAGGCCGATCGCTACGGTCAGGTCGTGCTCGCCGGTCTCGATGGCCCGGGCGGCCAGCGCCACCGCCGTACCGGCCGTCGCACAGCCGTTGAACACCCCGCGCAGCGGCACTCCGGTCAGGCCGAGGCGCCCGACGATCGCGTCCGGGTTGGCGACCTCGTAGCTGCCGATGTAGCCGCCCTGGATCTGCGGCCAGGTCACGCCCGCGTCGGTGAGCGCCAGCCGTACCGCGTCCGCGCCCATGTCCAGCGCCGGCTTCCCGGGGAACCGGCCGAAGGGGTGGAGCCCCACCCCGATGATGACGGCCTCGGTCACTGTTCCTCCTCCTCGGCCGGGGCGAACGCAAACGTCACGACCTCGGTGCCGTCGTTGTGCAGGGTGTAGGGCACGAGCGTCAGCCGCATGTCCTGCCCGATCCTCAGCTTCTCCGGGTCGGGTTCGGTGAGGCGGGCCTCGACCAGCAGCTCGCCGGGGAGCTCCACGTACCCGACCGCGTACGGTTCGAAGGCCTCGGGGCCGTCGTACGGCGGGGACGGCGGGCGGAAGTTCTGGGTCGTGTACGTCCACAGCGTCCCGCGGTCCGACAGCAGCCGTTCCGTCGACTCCTCGCCGCCGCACCGTAGGCAGTGCGCGGCCGCGGGGAAGCTGACCTCACCGCACGCCGTGCACGCGGATCCGATGAGCCGTGGCCCTGCGGCGGCGGAGGGCGGCCAGGTGAACAAGCCCTCGGCGACCGGCTTCTGCGTCGTCATGTCCAGTCCCTCCTCAGGCGGCTGTGCTGCGGTTGCCCAGGGCGTCGGCGTTCGGAGCCGCCTTGGCCACCAGGTTCGGGACGACGGAGGACAGCTCCTCGGGCGTCCACCGGGCCTCGGCGCTCGCGCCGGGGCCGTTGACCCAGCCCTCCAGTACCGTGATCCGGTTGCCGACGACGCCGAACACCCGGCCGGTGACCTCGCGCGAGGCGGCCGAGCCCAGCCACACCACGAGCGGCGAGATGGCCTCCGGGGTCAGATCCTGGCTCTCGGCGGCCCGCTTCATCATCTCGATGTCCTCGGTCAGCCGGGTGAGCGCGGTCGGCGCGATGGCGTTCACCGTCACGCCGTAGCGGGCGAGTTCGGCCGCGGCGATGATGGTGAGGCTCGCGATTCCGGCCTTGGCCGAGCCGTAGTTCGACTGGCCGGGGTTGCCGAAGATGCCGGACGGAGAGGTCGTGTTGATCACCCGTGCGTCGTTGCCCTGACCGGACTTGGCGCGCTCACGCCAGTACGCGGCGGCGTGGTGCAGGGTGGCGAAGCTGCCCTTGAGGTGGACGGCGAGCACGCTGTCCCAGTCCTGCTCGGTCATCGACACGATCATCCGGTCGCGCAGGATGCCGGCGTTGTTGACCAGCACGTCAAGGCCGCCGTAGGTGTCCACGGCCTGCCGGACGAGGTGGCCGGCGCCCTCCCAGGTGGAGATGTCGTCCGTGTTGGCCACCGCCTCGCCGCCGGCCGCGACGATCTCGTCCACCACGGTCTGGGCGGGCCCGGCCGAGGCACCCGCTCCGTCGCGCGAGCCGCCCAGGTCGTTGACCACGACCTTCGCTCCTTGCGCGGCGAACGCCAGGGCGTGCGCACGGCCGATGCCGTTGCCGGCGCCGGTGACGACCACGACACGGCCGTCGACCACTCCTTGAGACATCCTCAACTCCTTGATGACGACGTTGGGCCGGCCTCGGCGAGCAGTACCCGAGGGTCCTCGCTGCCGCAGGCGCACCTGCCGGTGATGACGCGGCCCGGAATGCCGAGCGGTATCGCAGGGAGCCGCGATGCGCGCTGCTCCCCCGACGCGATGAGCAGCTCCCCGTCCTGCTCGGCGACCCGCCATTCGGCAGCGTTGACGTGCGCGCCGGACCGCTCGGGGCACTCCAGTGCGAGGGCCGGTCCGAGGGCTGTGATCATGCAGGCGGACACGCCTACTCCACGGAGCACCGGTACGGCGGCGGGCCGGGCCAGCACGACCGATGTCGACCGGAACATCTCGCCGATGTCGGCCGCGCCGGCGAGTCCCTCCAAGGTCTCCGCCGACAGGCCGATCACCACGTTCGGGTCCAGTTCGCGGTGGAAGACCGCGGTACGGCGGTGGTCCCAGCCCATCGCCTCGGCGATGCCGTACGTCACCCTCAGCGCACGCAGGGCGCCGATCACCGCATGGCCCCAGAAGCCCTCGAACCCGGAGGTGGTCAGCAGCGCCTTCTGTCCTGCCGCCAGTCCGTGCTCCCGCAGCCGTTCGGTGACCCAGTTTGTGTCGCGCGCCAGTTCCGCCCAGGTCAGCTCCATGTCCTGGCTGCCATCGGCGGCAGGGAAGCGCACGAGGTAGGCGAGTTCGGGATGGTCGAGTTCCCTGGCCCGGGCCAGGGTGTCGGCGCGTGCCATCAGCTCTTCACCACCCGGGGGAACTTGGCGACGCTGGTCATGGTCTTCAACAGCTCCTCCTCGGTGCGCATGTCGAGCACCGGCTTGACCCCGGTCCGCTCGACCACGGCCTCACTCAACCGCCCGGCCAGGGCGTCGACATCGCCGGTGAGCTGGGGGTCGTAGCCGACGCGCAGCCGCAGTTCGTCGACCTCGCGCCGCTCCCGGACGATCTGGAACACGCCCGCCACCGTCTCCGGCTGGTCCTCCACCGCCTGCCAGATGTCCCGCAGCACCACGGAACGTCCCTGGACCAGCGTCTCGTCGCCGCGCCGCCCGGCCACCCACATACGGGCATGGGTGCGCCCGCAGCCGCAGCGGTCCCGTGACAGGCGGACGAGGTCCTCGCTGCGGTAACGGATCAGCGGTGCGGCCCTGTTGTCCAGGTCGGTGGCGACCAGTTCACCGAGGTCACTCTCGGGGACGTCGCGCCATCCGTGTTCGTCGATCTCGACGCACTCCGCGAAGACGGTGTCCTCCCAGAGGTGGAAGCCGTCGTGCTCGCGGCATTCCCAGGCGGTGCCGGTGTCGGCCGCGCTGGTGTACTCGTAGACGTCGATGCCCCAGTCGTCGCGGATCCGCTCGCGCATCTTCCGGCTCAGGGGCTGCCCGGCACACGAGGCGCCCTTGAGGGATGAGAACGCCTCCTTCAGATCCACCTTCTCGGCCAGGTGCTCCAGCTCCACCATCTGCGGATACATCATCTGCAGATAGGCCGGCCGGTAGGTGCGGAGGGCCTCGACGACCTCGTGCATCTTCCCCAGCCAGGTGTCCACCTCGATCACCACCGCGCCGAGGGCCTGGTAGCCGGGGTCCATGAGGTTGCGGAAGGTGCCGGGCGGGCTCAGCACCCGGTCCCCCGGCCTCAGGCCGAGTTCCCACAGGTCACGCACCTGCGCGGTCACCAGGGGCGGCGCGTCCTCCCAGATCTCGGCGAAGAACTCCGGGTCGCCGGTGGTGCCCGAGCTGGACGAGACCGAGGTCAGCTCCTCGACCGGGACACAGAGCAGACCGCCGAAGGGGTCACCCGTGCGGGCCCGGTAGGAGCGCACCATGTCCTTGGTGATGAACGGCACGCGCGCCCGGAAGTCCTCCAGGGAGCGGATCTCGCGCGGGTGCACCCCGTGCCCGTCCCACAGCTCGCGGTAGAAGGCGGAGTTGCCGTAGGCGTACTCGACGAGGTCCAGGACGCGTTCTTCCTGCTGCGCCCGCAGCTCTTCGCGGGGCATGGTCTCCACCTGTGGCTCGAAGTACCTGTCACCGGTGTGCCTGTCACCGACCATGGCGCCTCCTCGCGGCTCAGCTGCCCAGATCTTCCAGCTATCAGCGCAATCAGTCAACCAATTCGACGGATTCTCGGTGGACCCTCGCGCTCCCTCGACCAATATAGTTAACTATTAGCACTCATTAGACCTTCGGGAGAGCGCTGTGAAGATCGTTGTCTGCGTGAAGCAGGTGCCCGACGCCACGGCGGCCCGCGCCTTCACCGAGGACGGCACCACCGACCGCGAGTCGGTCGACTCGCTGCTGTCCGAGCTCGACGAGTACGCGGTCGAGCAGGCCCTTCGGATCGCCGAGTCGGGCGTCGACGCCGAGATCAGCTACCTCACCGTCGGACCCGACGACGCCAAGGACGCGCTCCGCAAGGCGCTGGCCATGGGCGGCGACTCGGCGATCCACGTGAGCGACGACGACATCGAGTGCAGCGACGCGTTCGGCACCTCACTCGTCCTGGCCAGGGCGATCGAGCGGCACGGCTTCGATCTCGTGCTGTGCGGGATGGCCTCGACGGACGGCACCATGGGCGTCGTACCGGCGATGCTGGCCGAGCGGCTCGGTGTCCCGGCCGTCACCCATCTCGAGGAGCTGGCGGTCGCGGACGGCACGGTGACCGGCCGCCGCGAGGGCGACGGCGCGACCGTAGGGATCCAGGGCGCCCTTCCGGCCGTCGTGTCGGTGACCGACCGTTCCGGGGACGCCCGCTATCCCTCCTTCAAGGGGATCATGGCCGCGAAGAAGAAGCCGGTGGAGACCCTCGACCTCGCGGACCTCGGTATCGACCCCGAGCAGGTCGGCCGGACCGGCGCACGGTCGGCCGTGGACACCGCCGCCAAGCGCCCGCCGCGCACCAAGGGCGAGATCGTCGCCGACGAGGGTGCGGGCGGCGCAGGACTGGCCTCGTTCCTCACCGCCAAGAAGTTCATCTGACCCGTCCCCAGCAAGAGGAGTGCATCACCGTGGCCGAGATCCTCGTCCTCGTCGACCACACCGACGGCGCCGTACGCAAGCCGACCCTCGAACTGCTCACCCTGGCACGCCGCCTGGGCGCACCGTCGGCCGTCTTCCTCGGGCCGGGAGCGGACACCGCGACCGAGGCCCTCGGCCGGTACGGCGCGCACAAGGTCTACGTCGTGGACGCGCCCGAAGTCGGGGAATTCCTCGTCACTCCGGCCGTCGACGCGCTCACCCAGATCGCCGGGAGCACCGGCCCGGCGGCGATCCTGATTCCTTCGAGCCCAGACGGCAAGGAGACCGCCGCACGGGTCGCGCTCCGCCTGGAGTCCGGGCTCATCACCGACGCCGTAGACGTCACCGCCGGCGAGGACGGTCCGGTCACCGAGCAGTCCGTGTTCGCGGCGACGTACCAGGTCACAGCTCACGTCACGCAGGGCGTGCCGGTCATCACCGTCAAGCCGAACGCCGCCGCCCCCGAACCGGCCCCCGTGACACCCGCCGTCGAGAAGTGGGACGTCGCCTTCGGCCCGGCCTCCGGCGCCGTCAAGGTGCTGTCCCGGACGCCTCGGGAGCGCGGCGACCGTCCCGAGCTGACCGAGGCCGACATCGTGGTCTCCGGCGGCCGCGGCGTGAACGGCGCCGAGAACTTCGCCGTCATCGAGAGCGTCGCCGACGCCCTGGGCGCGGCCGTCGGGGCTTCCCGCGCCGCCGTGGACGCGGGCTGGTACCCGCACAGCCACCAGGTCGGGCAGACGGGCACGCAGGTCTCCCCGCAGCTCTACCTCGCCGCCGGCATCTCCGGCGCGATCCAGCATCGCGCGGGCATGCAGACCTCCAAGACCATCGTCGCCGTCAACAAGGACGAGGACGCCCCCATCTTCGACCTCGCCGACTACGGCGTCGTGGGGGATCTCTTCCAGGTACTCCCGCAACTGGTCGAGGAGATCGAGCGGCGCCGGAGCTGATCTCCGTCTCGCGAGGGATGATCTCCGCCTTCCCGGCCTTCCACCCGGCCACCGAAACACCTAAACTCTTTAACTGATTACATCCATTTATCTGTCCGCCAAGGAGCGCCATGACGAAGATCTGGGTCAACTCGGGGGACTCCCACGTACTGGAGCCGGACGACCTGTGGACCGAGGCGCTGCCGCAGCGCCTCGCCGCCCGGGCGCCGCGCAGTGAGCGCGGCGACAAGTACGAGGTGCTCTACATCGACGGCGAGCGCATCGACCGCCAGCTCAACGACTTCATGGACGCCATGCGACCGCCGGGCGCCCGGGACCTCGAGGTCCGGCTGAAGGACCTGGACCAGGAGGGCGTATGGGGGCAACTGGCCTTTCCCTCCATGGGGTTCTGGCTGGTGTCGATCACCGACCGGGAGCTCGCCCGGGAGACCGTACGGGCCTGGAACGACTGGGCGCACGCCGAGATCCTCGGCAAGAACCAGCGCGTCATCACCCCCGCATGCGTCTCGACTACGAACATCGAGGACGCGGTCGCCGAGGTGGAGCGCGTGGCGGAGCTGGGCTTCCAGTCGGTCTTCCTGCCGTGCGCCACACGGCCGGGCGAGGAGTACGCCCTCGACCGCTGGGAGCCGCTGTGGACCGCGGCCGAACGGGCCGGTCTGGTACTGGGCTTCCACATCGGCACGGGCGGCGAGAACGTCGTCTTCCGCGGGCCCGGCGGCGCGGTCGTCAACTACATGGAGACGACCTACCCGGGTATGCGCGTCGTGTCCCACATGGTCGCGGGCGGTGCCCTGGACCGCCACCCCGACCTGCGGATCCTCATCGCGGAGGGCGGCGCGGGATGGGTGCCGGCCATCGGCGACCGGATGGACGAGGCCTACCGCCAGCACGGCATGTTCGTCCGGCCGAAGCTGAGCCGGCTGCCCAGCGAGATCATCAGGCAGCAGGTGTACGCCTCCTTCCAACACGACAAGAGCTCGGTGGAGATCGTCGAGGCGACCGGATACCGCAACGTCATGTGGGGCGACGACTACCCCCACCTGGAGGGCACCTACGGCCACACCCAGTCCACGCTGCACGAGCTGTTCGACGGTGTGTCCGACGACATCCGCGAACGCGTCACGCGCGGCACGTTCAATGAGCTCTTCCGCCTGCCGGAGCAGACTCCCCAGGAGGCGGCCGTCTGAACGGCGTCGACGACGCCGGGGCGCCGTACGAACCCGTGACCACTCCCCCGTATCCCGAGGACCTCGAGCAGCCCGGACTGGTCAGGACCGGGCGGTCGACGTTCGTCCGTCCCATCCGGCCGGAGGACGCCGACCGCCTGGTGGCCTTCGTCGGCGGCCTGTCGCGGGCGACTTTGGCCTACCGCTCCCTCGGCCCCGTGGTCCGCGCGCGCGACGACGTGATCCGGCGCGGCGCACACGTGGACTACCTCAACGAGCTGGCGCTCGTCGCCCTGGCCGGCGACGAGATCGCGGGCCTGGTGCGCTACGTCCGTGACCCCGACGAACCGGACCACGCCGAGGTCACGTTCACCATCCGGGACGACCACCAGAGCGAGGGGTTCGGCAGGCTGCTCCTGGAGCACATCGCCGCTGCCGCCCGCGACCGGGGCATCCGGGTCCTCGAGGCCGACGTCCTCGCGGACAACACCCGCATGATCAACGTGTTCCTCAGTTCCGGCTACCGGGTGGAGACCGGGCCGCCCGGCCAGATCATCCACTTCGAGATCGCCATCGACCCGCAGGCCCGCGCGGTGGCCCGGGCCGAGCGGCGCGAGCACACGGCCGTACGGCGCTCCCTGCGACCGCTGCTCGAACCGCGGTCGGTCGCGGTGATCGGCGCCAACCGGGACCCGCTGACGATCGGCCACGAGATAGTGGCCAACCTGCTGCGGGGCGGATTCCCCGGCAGCGTGTTCCCCGTCAACCCGAAGGCCGAGCAGATCGCCGGAGCGCGGGCGTACGCAAGCATCCGGGATCTTCCCGAGCCGCCCGATCTGGCGCTGGTGGCCGTGCGGGCCGAGGCGGTGCCCGACGTCGTCCGGGAGTGTGCGGAGGCCGGCGTCAAGGCGGTGGTCGTCGTCTCCACCGGCTTCGGGGAGACCGGTGCGGCCGGGCGGGCGACCGAGCTGGAACTGGCCCGCTTCGCCCGTGCCTCCGGGATGCGGCTGGTGGGCCCCAACTGCATGGGCGTGGTCAATACGACGCCCGCGGCGCGGCTCGCCGCGACCTTCTCGCCCGCCCTGCCGACGCCCGGCCGGGTGGCGATGTCCAGCCAGTCCGGGCCGCTGGGGCTCGCGGTGCTCGATTTCGCCCGGCGCCTCCGCCTCGGCTTCTCCGGCTTCGTGTCGGTGGGCCACGCCGTGGACGTGTCCACCAACGATCTCCTCCAGTGGTGGGAGGAGGACCCCGAGACCTCGGTGGTCCTGCTGCACGTCGAGCACTTCGGCAATCCGCGCCGGTTCGCCCGCATCGCCCGCCGGGTAGCGCCCCGCAAGCCGATCATCGCGGTCCACCCGGGAAGTCATGCGGATTCGGCAGTGAGTTCACTGTTCGCCCAGTCCGGTGTGATCCGTACGCGCAGCCTCCAGGAACTGTTCGACGTGGCGTTGCTGCTCGCCCACCAGCCTCCCCCGCCCGGCGACCGGGTCGCCGTGGTCACCAATGCGGGCGGGCCCGCGGCGCTGACCGTGGGAGCATGCGCGGCGAACGGCCTGCGCGTGCCCGAGCTCGGTGAGCGCACCCGGCAGGCGCTGCGTTCGGCTCTCGCGCCCCGGGCGGACGTCGCCAACCCGGTCGACCTCACCCCCGTGGCCACCGCCGCCCACTACCGGCAGGCGCTGGACGCGGTCCTGGCCGACGACGACATCGACGCCGCCGTCGTGCTGTTCATGCCCCCGCTGGCGGACAAGCCCGACGAGGTGGCGTCGGCGATCCTCGACGCCGCCGCGGCCGCGCCCTCGAAACCGGTGGTGACCAGTTTCCTGGGCGGTGCGGGCGTCGCCGACCTTCTGCACCGGGGCGACCTGGTCGTACCGACATACACGTTCCCCGAGGCGGCGGCGGCCTCGCTCGGTCACGCGGCGGCCTATCAGGCGTGGCGCAGCACCCCCGCGGGCGTCGTACCGGATCTCCCGGGAGTCGACATCGAGCGCGCCCGGTCCCTGGTCTCCGAATGCGCTCCCGGACCCGTCCCCGCACCGATCGCCGCCGAGCTGCTCGACTCGTACGGAATCGCCGTACATGACGCTGAACCCGGCCCCGGCCCGGACGCGTTCCTCTCCGTCAGCGCCGACCCGGTCTTCGGCCCGGTGGTCGCCTTCGGTCTCACCGGGGACTACGCGGACCTCATGGCAGACGTCGCCTACCGGGTCACCCCGCTCACCGACCGCGACGCACGGGAAATGGTCCGCTCACTGCGGGCGGCCCCGCTGCTGGACGGCCGGGCTGGCGGCCGTGGTGTGGATCTGGGGGCGCTGGAGGAGACCGTTCTGCGGCTCTCGGCGATGGTCGATGACCTCCCCGAGATCGAGGCGTTGGAGCTGCGTCCGGTGCGGCTGCTGCCGCCCGGGGAAGGGGTCGCCGTCACCCGCGCGACGATCCGGCTCGCGGACAACACAAGTGGAGGTGTTCCCTCATGAAGGTCGGCATCTACTTCGACATGCGCAATCCCCCGCAGTGGCGGCAGAGTTGGTCCCGGGTGTACGGATTCGCCCTGGAGATGTGCGAAGAGGCGGACCGACTGGGCCTCGACTCGGTCTGGTTCTCCGAACACCACGGCTTCGAGGACGGCTATCTTCCGCAGCCGCTCACCATGGCCGCAGCGGCTGCGGCCCGCACGCGGCGGGTCCGTCTGGGCACCGCCGTCATCCCCGCACCGCTGCACGCGGCCCCTGAGATCGCCGAACAGGCCGCGATCGTGGACATCATCAGCGACGGCCGCCTGGATCTCGGGCTCGGCACCGGCTATCGCGTGCCCGAGTACCGGCTCTACGGAGCCGACCTCGGCAAGCGCTACTCCACGACCGACCAACGTGTACGGGAGATCCGCGGCCTGTGGGCCGAGTCCCTGGTCACCCCCGGCCCGGTCCAGAACCCGCTGCCGATCTGGCTCGGCTACCAGGGTCCGCAGGGTGCCCGGCGGGCCGGGCGGCTGGGCACCGGGCTCCTGTCGCTCAACCCCGCTCTGCTGACGCCGTACCGGGACGGGCTCGCCGAGAGCGGGTACGACGTGTCGGCGGCCCGGATGCAGGGCTCGTTCACGACGTTCGTCACGGAGGACCCGGACGGCGACTGGCCGGTGGTCCGGAAGCACCTGGCGTACCAGTGGGACAGCTACCGCCGGTACATGGTCGAGGGCACCGAGCAGCCCGCCCCGCGCCCCATCGACCCCGAGAAGTGGCGGGAGACGGGGCTGCGGGCGACCGGCGTGGGCCAATTCCTCTACGGCACACCGCAGGAGACCGCCGAGGCCATCAAGGCGTACGTGGCAGGGTTGCCGGTCGAAGGGGTGTTCCTGTGGGCCTCGCTGGCCGGGATGCCCGAGGAGATGGTCGCCCGCCAGGTCCAGCTCATCGCCGGGAAGCTGCGCCCGCTGCTTGCCGACGTCTGATGCCTGATGCCTGATGCCTTCGGATACGAGGAGATGCCGTATGTCGACGAGAGCCGGTTCCTACTCGGGTGACACCGGGGCCACGACGCCGACCGGGCACTGGGCGGGCGCGGACTTCCAGGAGCCGCCCCGCACCCCCGGCGGGGTCGCCCTGTGCGGTGCGTGCAGCGTCGCCGGTTCCTGCCGTCTGGGTGTGGAGCGCGAACGGCTCGACGAGGACGGCGTGGCGTGGTTCGAGCTCGCCTGCCCCCGATCGCAGGAGGGCGGCCCCAATGTCGCGCACGGCGGCTGGACGGCGGCCGTACTGGACGACTGCCTCGGCCATCTCCCGCTGCTGCACCGCGTGTTGAGCGTGACAGCGGAACTGACCGTGAGCTTCGTGAAGCCGGTGCCGGTTCAGCGGCCGCTCGAGGTGCGGGCCTGGGTCGAGCGGCGGGAGGGCTCGCGCTGGTACATCTCGGGCGAGATGGTGCTGCTGCCGGCCCGCGCCGTGCTGGCGCGGGCCTCCGGGATCTGGGTGACCCGCGACCGGGGCCACTTCGGGCGCCACGAGGCGTGGCTGGCGGGCCAGGACGCCGACGCCGACACCGACGGTCCCTAGGCGTCACGTAGCGGGGTCAGTAGGACCGCAGCCCCATGCTGCGGGCGATGCCATTGCGCTGGATCTGGCTGGTCCCCCCGGAAATGGTGGCCACGATCGACTCCCGGTACCGGAAGCTCATCACGCTCTCCGTCGAGAAGCCGTGCCCCGCGCAGACCTGCATCCCGAGTCGGGCGGCCGCCACGTACGTCTCCGAGCCCTTCAGCTTCGCCATCGAGCCCTCGCGCGTGCACGGCTTTCCCTGGGCGAGCAGCCAGGCGGCGCGGTACGCGAGCAGCCGGGCGGAGTCGATCTCGGTCTGCAGGTCGGCCATTGCGTGGGCGAGCGCCTGGAAGTTCCCGATCGGACGGCCGAAGGCGTGCCGGGTGCGCGCGTAGTCCAGCATCTCGTCCAGGGTGGCCTGGGCGGCGCCGAGATAGCCCCCGGTGATGATGACCTTCTCCAGCTCGATGTTGGAGAGCATGACCTTCCAGCCCTCGTCGCGCGGACCGACTAGGTTCTCCTTCGGCACCAGGGCGTCGTTGAAGAAGACCTCGTTGGTGCCCAGGATGTGCCGGGCCAGCGTCGGCGTCCGCCGCACCTCGACACCCTCCGTCGAGGGGTCGACGAGCAGCAGGCTGATGCCGCCGTGCTTGGGCTCGCGGGGCCCCGTACGCACGTAGGTCGCGATGGTCGTGTCCGGCAGACCGCCGCCCGTGCACCACGCCTTCTGGCCGCGTACGAGGAAGTGGCCGCCGTGGTCCTCGGCGGTGGTGCGCAGCGCCGCGGCATCGGACCCGC
Organism: Streptomyces sp. NPDC002896; assembly: GCF_040295225.1. Taxonomy (NCBI): domain Bacteria; kingdom Bacillati; phylum Actinomycetota; class Actinomycetes; order Kitasatosporales; family Streptomycetaceae; genus Streptomyces; species Streptomyces sp. NPDC002896. Next base: position 105,911 of record NZ_JBEOVA010000018.1, read on the forward strand.
TGTCCGGCTCGCTGAGGCCGACAGCAAGCCGGTGGCGCCCGGTCATGACCTGCTCGCGGATGAAGTCGCGCTGCGCCTCGTTGCCCCAACGGAACACCGTGATCCCAGGAATGAGCACCCCGATATAGCACATGGCGACGTCGAAGCTGGCCCGCCCGAGCTCCTCGGCGATCAGGATGAGCTCGAGCGGGCCTCCGCCGTCGCCGCCCTCCTCCTCGGTGAACGGGAGCGAGAACCAGCCGAGGTCGGCCATGCCGCGGAACAGCTCGGGCGGTACGACGCCCTCCTCGTCCCACTGCTTCGCCTTCTCGGCCGGACACACGTCAGCGACGAACTGCCGTGCCGTCGCACGCAACATGTCCTGCTCGTCGGTCAGCCCGAAGTCCACGGCCACTCCTCGCCCACCACTCGGCAATCATCTATCTAATTATTCTATGTTAGCGGATGCTTCCGTGGTGGTCACATAGGCGCACGCCTCGCCAACCGGGTTACGGCCCGGACGGGCAACCCCCTGCCGGCGCGAGCATCGCCCGAACCGGCCCGGCCCGTCACCCCAGATACGCAGGGGCGAGGGCGGAGGTCATCAGCCGCCGGGCCGCGCCAGTGCCGTCGGCCGGCACGGTCCACAGGTCCGAGCCGTAGTCGCCGGGGAGGGCGTAGACGAGGGTGTGGTCGTCGGCCCACAGTGCCTGGTCGTCGATGTTGCGCTGCTCGGCGGTCGGGGTCTCCTTCATGGTCCGCAGGTCGAGGACGTACAACCGCCAAGGGGCGTCGGGTGAAGCCCCCTTGACGCGCTTCTTGTAGGCGATACGGGTGCCGTCGGGCGAGAGCGAGGGACATTCGACGTTGCGGTGGAGGGTGGTGAGGGTGCGTGCGGCGACGTCGCCCCGGACGAGGTAGGTCTGGCCGCCGGTCGCCATCGTGGCGTAGAAGCGGTTGTCGTCGGCGAAGGTGACGCCCCAGATGTTGGTGTCCGCGGCGCGGTAGGGCCGGCCGTCCTTGATGACGTGGAAGGTCTCGAGGTTGTCGTCGATCGCCCACGTGCGGGTGTCGACGATGGCGGTGCGGGTGGAGAAGTTGGTGCCAGCGTAGGAGTCTCCGCTGACGAAGACGGTCCAGGCGACCATGTGGCCGGAGGGCGAGACCCGGGCCCGGGTGGGGATGCCTGGTGCCGGGAAGCGGTGGAGCTCGTGCAGGTGCGCGTCGAGTACCACCGCTCGGTAGGTGTCCTCCAGCGCACCGTGCACGGCCTGCAGGCAGATACCGGTACCGGCTGCCGCGTGGAAGCGCAGGCACTTGACGCCCGACACGGTGCGCGGCCCCTGCGGATGGTCGGCGGGCACGGTGGCGATCTCGTCGCGGTGCGGCCCCCAGGCCAGATTGCGTACGAGCAGCCGGCGGGGGGCAGTCGGCCGGAGCGAGACGGTACCGGCCCGCACGGTCGGACCGTCGGCCTGCTGCTGGTCGCGCATGCCCGACCGGTGTGCGGCGTACAGCATCGACCCGGTGCCGACCCCGCCGAGCAGCAGAACGGCGGCCAGCAGGATCAGCAAGCGGGTTGTTCGGGTCATGCTGGCACCTCATTGGCGGGACGGAGGACGAACGAGGCCACGACGGCGCTGACGGCCAGTGCGGCGGCGGTGACGGCGAGCGCGGTCTGCCCGCCCCAGAGGCTCCAGGCCGCCCCGAAGGCGAGCGAGCAGGTGAACCGGGCCAGCGCCTGGCCGGTGCTCACCAGCGCCTGCCCGGCACCCTGGTGCTCGGCGGGGACGACCCCTGCGGTGGCGGCCGCGAGGACTCCGTCGGTGGCTGCGTAGAAGGCGCCGTGCAGCACGAGGACGGCGACCACGGCCGGGACACCGTGCCATGGCGAGAGCACCAGGCCGTAGCCGAGCAGCAGGACGCCGTGGCCGGCCAGGAAGAGCCGGCGGCGGCTGACGCGGTCGGCGAGTGCCCCGAGCGGGACGGCGAGGAGGAGGAAGACTGCGGCCGTGCCCAGCGGCAGCAGCGGGAACAGGTGGGCGGGCAGGTCTCCTTCGCGCTGCAGCAGCAGATACAGGAAGGAGTCGCTGACGGTGGTGAGACCGAGCAGCGCCGCGCACACGGTGAGCCGGCGCAGCTCAGGGCGGCGCAGCAGCCCGATCGAGTCGCGCAGCGCCGGCGGCCGGGCCGGCTCGGGCGGCCGTACGGCATCGGCGGGGCCGCTGTGCGACTCGGGCGGCCGTGCAGCACCGGCCGGGCTGCTGTGCGACTCGGGCAGCCGAACAGCACCGGCCGAAGTGATGTGGCGCGGCACGAAGAGGACCAGCACCAGGACCCCGACGGCGGCGATGCAGCCGCTGACCGCGAAGACCGCGTCGTAGCCGTCGACGGTGGCCCGCAGCACGGCGAAGGCGACGAGCGGGCCGAGCAGCGCGCCGGTGGTGTCCATGGCGCGGTGCACCCCGAACGCCCGTCCCCGGTGCTCGGGTTCGGCGGCCAGGGAGATCATCGCGTCCCGGGGGGCCGTGCGCAGCCCTTTGCCGGTGCGGTCGGCCGCGAGCACGGCACTGATGACCGGGAGGGTGTGGGCGAGCAGCAGCAGCGGCTTGCACACCGCCGACAGGCCGTAGCCGATGCCTGCCACGATCTTGTGCCGCCGGCCTCCCCGGTCGGCGAGGTGACCGCCGGCCAGCCGGACCAGGGCCCCGACGCCGTTGTTGATGCCGTCAAGGAGACCGAATCCGAGCGGCGACAGGCCGAGGCCCGCGACCACGTAAAGCGGCAGGACGGCGGTGATCATCTCCGAGGAGATGTCCGTGATCAGGCTGACCGCACCCAGGGCCAGCACGGTGCCGGGCACAGCGGCCGGCCGCCGCCCCGGACGGGTGTCCGGGACGACGGCGGCCTTGGTGCTGCGGGAGTCCGCGAGATACACGGGCGTCAGTTCCAGATGCCGCTGACGTCGGACGCCGAGGCGGCGTTGCCCGCGTGAGCGGTCAGACCGGCCAGGTCCTCCACCGTGCGCAGCACGTTGTAGTGGTTGTAGGTGGTGGAGCTGGAGCTGCCAGGGGCGACGTGCTCCCCATAGAAGACGGTGGGGATGCGGTTGCCGGACTGCTTGTTGTCCTCGTCGAAGGTGACGGCGAGGATGCTGTTGTGGGTCTTGGCCCAGGTGGCGTAGGCGCCCAGGTTGTTCTTGATCCAGGTGTCGCCCGTGGAGACCGAGCAGTCGTGCATGTCGCTGCACAGGTTCGGGGTGACGAAGGAGACCTTGGGCAGGGTCGTGTAGTCGGTCGGGAACTGCGCAAAAGTCTTCGCGGTGCTCGTCGGCACGTTGGAGAAGCCGAACCACGGGTTGTGCTTCTGTGCGTAGTTGCCGCTGCTGCAGGTCGTCGAACCCTGGCTGGGAAGCGACTCGTTGTAGCTCGCCCAGGTCTTCCCGGCGGCGATCAGCTCGGAGGCGAGGTTGGGGGCGGAGATGGAACCGACGCTGACGCAACTGTCGTCGGTGCGGCCCTGGTTGGAGCCCGAGAACAGCATGTAGTAGTTCGGCTCGCTGGGGTGGGTGAGGCCGTAGGACTGCGTGAGGTTGGCGCCACCCGCCTTGAGGGTGTTGTTGATGTACGGGGCGCTGGAGCTGCCGATCACCTGCGAGTAGGCGTGGTTCTCCATCACCACGACCACCACGTGGTCGGGGGTCGGAAGGGCGGCGGCCTGAGCGGAGCCTGCGGTGGCCCACAGGCCGATCGACGCGGCGGTGAGGGCGGCAGCCCCGGCCAACGCGGCGAGGGGGCGTCTGTTGCTCTTGGGAGCCTTGACGGCGGTCATACCTGTCCTCCGGACAGAAGTGACGGGGGTTACGGGGGGGTGGGAGCGCCGTAACACTAGGAGCCGTCCGGTGGACCCGGCCGCACGTCGTGAATGAAGAACAGAAGAACGGTGGCTATGCCAGGCAAAGCCCAGGTCAAGCAGTCACCAAGCCGCCGCCGACACCACGGTGCACGGCTGCGGTTGGGGCTGAGCCCGGGCTGATCGGCCTTGTCGTTCGTACGTGGCGGGCTGCCTGCGCCCGCCGCTAGCCACCCGCCGCTTGCCGCCTGCCGACCGACCGTTGGCATCAAGGGCAGGGCGAGGAGCGCTGAGGGAAGCAGCCGAAGGAGTACCGCCGGGCCCGAAACCTGTAAGGCCCGGGCCAAGGGGAAAAGCGAGCCGGTCTGCCGACGCAAGGGGGGAAGTCGGCAGACCGGGGTCACCGCTCGTGCTTATGCCGCGTTGCGGCGCACGGTCGATTCAGTCTGTTGAGCGGGGTTGAGAGGATTCAGAGGGTCGGGACGAGACCCGTGATGGCCGAGGTGTCGATGGAACCCTGGCCGGACAGGCTGAGCTCGGCCGGGACGAGACCGCCGACACCGCCGGAGAGCCAGGCGCCCTCGTGGTCGGCGCCGGCGGAGAGCCAGGCGCCGGTTCCGCCGGACACGTTGTCCAGGTCGGTCTCGGAGATTTCCTGGGTCGCAATCTGGGGGATGGAGCTCATGATGGGAGGTTCCCTTTCGCGAGGCGTTGAGCGGATACGGCCGGCCTGGCCGACAGGCGTGCACACAGTGCAGACCGCAGTGGCGGAAGTCGATGCAGCGCCAAGTGCCCTGGTGAAACAGCATCTTTTCGTACGACTTCCGCGCCGCGAACAGCAAAGCACGCACGCTGCCCGCAAATCCAATGAGGACGTGTCCACTTGTGAAGCGTTGCGCTGCCGGAGTGTGAGGTGTGCCCGCGCATCCATGAATTGGTGGCTGATTCTTCACGCGATCGAAGGTGTACTTTCCGCGCGCCTTGCAGCCTGCCGTAGCGAAAAAGGCATACCGCCCCAAGGGAATTGCCGGCTGGCCCGACAGGACGGCGAGTCTCGAAGAGAGTGTGCCGTCTGCGTCACCTGTGTGCAGATTCGCTGCAGGACACCCACCTCCGCGAGCCTCAGCAATCTCTGGGGCCACTCACGCCAAGCGGTCCGGCCCGGGTACGCACCTGGCCGGGCAGGTGCGCAAAGCTCGGATCGGACTGGTGCGCCGCGCGGGATTCCGGTGGAGACTGGCCGGTGGTCCCCGTTGGACGACAGGGGAGGGACATGTCACAGCGCAGTGACCTCAGGCGTCTCAGGGCCGAGCTGGAGGACGAGTGGTCCCGGTGGGTGCCGCGGATGAAGACGGCCCGGTGGTCCCCGACGGGGTCCGGAGCTCTGCGGTCCGAGGTCACCGAGTCGTGGGTCCGCTCCCTCGTCAGCGTCGATCCGGACCGGGACAGCGCGCCCGTCTCCGACGGCGGAACGCTGCGTCAGCGCTGGGCGGTCTCACCGCTGCGCCAGCCGGTCGACGACCTGTCCGACGAGCTGCACAGCATCGCCGAGGACGCGGGATTCGTCACCGCCGTCACCGACGAGTCCGGAACCATCCTGTGGACGTGCGGCGGCCGCACCATGCGGCGGCGCGCGGAGCAGGTCAACTTCGCGCCGGGCGGGCGCTGGGACGAGGAGGCCATGGGCACCAACGCCCTCTCGCTCGCGCTGCGAACCGGCCGTCCCAGCAGCGTCTTCTCCGCCGAACACCTGGTGACGGCGCTGCACGGCTGGGTCTGCTACTGCGCGCCGGTCCACGCCCCGGACGGGCGGATCCTGGGCGTGCTCGACCTGTCCACCACCTGGGACCGCTCGCACCCGCTGGCCATGTCCACTGTGCGGACGCTGGTGTCCACGATCGAGACCAGGCTCCGCACCGAGCTGCCCGGACAGGGCCGTCGGGACGGCGCTCCGGTTCGGCTGACCTGTATGGGCACGGAGGAAGCCGTCCGGGGCGGCCGGCTTCTGCCCCTGCGTCCGCGGCAGTTGGAGATCCTCACGCTCCTCGCGCTGGAGCCGGACGGCTTCGCACCGGACCGGCTGCGCGAGGCGCTGTACGGCGAACGGCCCGTCACCGCCTCCACGTTCAAGGCCGAGATCTCCCATCTGCGCCGGGCGCTCGGCGGCGGCATCGCCCCACGCCGCTACGTGCTGACCGCACCCGTCACTTGTGATGCCGTCGACGTGCTGTGCGCGCTGGAAAGGGGCGACACGGCAACCGCCCTGCGCCACTACCGCGGACCGCTGCTCCCCCGGTCCGAGGCGCCCGGAATCGTCGAATGGCGCGCCCGGTTGGAGGTCACCGCGCGCGAGGCCGTGCTGGCCAGCGCCCGCCCCGAACACGCCCTGCACTACGGCGAGCGGGCACCGTACGACGCGGAGGTCCACGAGCACGCGCTGCACCTGCTGGGCCCGGGTGACGCACGCCGGGCGATCGCTGCCGGACGGCTGAGCACCGCCCTGCGCGACTGAAGGCTGCCGGGGTGCGGCGCACCGCCCTGCGCGACTGACGGCCACCAGGGACACACGAACCATCGACACGCCAACCTGACGCCAACCTCGCCGGACCAGAGTGAACCGCATCACGGCGGCGTTGGAGCCGCCGTGCCACCGCACTCGCATCCACCGAGGAGAGCCGCCATGGTGTACGCGCAGCCAGGAACGGAAGGCAGTGTCGTCAGCTTCGCCCGCCGCTACGACAACTTCATCGGCGGCGACTGGGTCGCGCCCGTCGAGGGCCGGTACTTCGAGAACCCGTCGCCGGTCACCGGGAAGGCCTTCTGCGAGGTCGCCCGCTCGTCGGCGGCGGACGTCGGACTGGCCTTGGACGCCGCCCACGCGGCGGCCGGGCAGTGGGGCCGCACGTCGACGACGGAGCGGGCGAACATCCTGAACAAGATCGCGGACCGGATCGAGGAGAACCTCGAGAAGCTCGCCGTGGCCGAGACCTGGGAGAACGGCAAGCCCGTACGCGAGACGCTGGCCGCCGACCTGCCGCTGGCCGTGGACCACTTCCGCTACTTCGCCGGGGTGGTCCGCGCCCAGGAAGGCAGCATCGCCGAGATCGACGCCGACACCGTCGCGTACCACTTCCACGAGCCTCTGGGTGTGGTCGGCCAGATCATCCCGTGGAACTTCCCGATCCTGATGGCCGCCTGGAAGCTGGCGCCCGCGCTCGCGGCCGGCAACTGCGTGGTCATCAAGCCGGCCGAGCAGACCCCGGCCAGCCTGCTGCTTGTCATCGAGCTGATCGCGGACCTGCTGCCGCCCGGCGTGGTCAACGTCGTCAACGGCTTCGGCGTGGAGGCGGGCAAGCCGCTCGCGTCCAGCCCGCGTGTCGCCAAGGTGGCGTTCACGGGCGAGACGACGACGGGCCGGCTGATCATGCAGTACGCCAGCGAGAACATCATCCCCGTCACGCTCGAGCTGGGCGGCAAGAGCCCGAACATCTTCCTGCCCGATGTCACTGCCGCGGACGACGACTTCCTGGACAAGGCCGTCGAGGGCTTCGTGATGTTCGCGCTCAACCAGGGCGAGGTGTGCACCTGCCCGTCCCGCGCCCTGATCCACTCGTCGATCTACGACGACTTCATGGCCCGCTGCGTCGAGCGCACCCAGGCCATCGTCGCCGGCGACCCGCTGGACCCGGCGACCATGATCGGCGCGCAGGCCAGCAACGACCAGTACGAGAAGATCCTCTCCTACATCGACATCGGCAAGAAGGAGGGCGCCGAGGTGCTCACCGGTGGCCGTCCCCGCGCCGTCGCCGGTCTGGACGGCGGCTACTACATCGAGCCGACGATCTTCCGCGGCACCAACGACATGCGGATCTTCCAGGAGGAGATCTTCGGTCCGGTCGTCTCCGTCACCACGTACGACTCGGTCGACGAGGCCCTGAAGATCGCCAACGACACGCTGTACGGCCTGGGGGCTGGCGTGTGGACGCGGGACGGGAACACCGCCTACCGCCTCGGGCGGGAGATCAAGGCCGGCCGGGTGTGGACCAACTGCTACCACGCCTATCCGGCGCATTCGGCCTTCGGCGGCTACAAGAAGTCCGGCATCGGCCGTGAGACGCACAAGATGATGCTCGACCACTACCAGCAGACGAAGAACCTGCTGGTGAGCTACTCGCCGAAGAAGCTCGGGTTCTTCTGATGGGCTCCCGCACCAGGCGTGTCGAACTCACCGAGGCCGCCCGGGACCTGGTGCGGCAACTGGTCGCCCGGCACGGCCCGGTGATGTTCCATCAGTCGGGCGGCTGCTGTGACGGCAGTGCACCCATGTGCTATCCGCGCGGGGAGTTCCGGGTCGGCGCCTCGGACGTCCTGCTGGGTCACGTCGCCGGTGACGCCCCGTTCTGGATGAGCGCCGACCAGTACGCGTACTGGCGGCATACGCACCTCACCGTCGACGTGGTCCCGGGCCGGGGCAGCGGCTTCTCCCTCGAAGCTCCCGAAGGTGTGCGCTTCCTGATCCGCTCCCGGGTGCTCACGGACGAGGAGTGGGAGCGCATCGATAAGGAGCCGCCGCTCCCGACCGGTGCCGAGGTGACGGAGTGACCTCGCGAGACTGACCTCGCGGTTCGGCCGGCCCGGGCATCCGGCGCCGCCGCAGCGGCGGCGCCGGCGGAGGAGCGGCGCCGGCGGAGGGGAGTGCGGGGCAGGACACCCACGTGTCCTGCCCCGCGCTGGTGCTCGACCGGGATCAGGCGATCTCGACGAGGAGGTCGCCGCCCTCCACCTGCTGGATCTGGTTGATGGCCAGCCTGGCCACCGTCCCGGCCTTCGGGGCGGTGATCGCGGCCTCCATCTTCATCGCCTCGATGGTGGCCACCGTGGCCCCGGCCGCCACCTGGTCTCCCTCGGCGACGGCGAGCGTCACCACTCCGGCGAACGGCGCGGCGACGTGGCCGGGGTTGGCCCGGTCGGCCTTCTCGGTCGCCGGGATGTCGGAGGCGGCCGCGGTGTCGCGTACCTGGATCGGCCGGAGTTGGCCGTTCAGGGTGGACATCACGGTGCGCATGCCGCGTTCGTCGGCTTCGCCGACGGCCTCCAGCTCGATGAGCAGCCGGACACCGGGTTCGAGGTCGACGGCGTACTCCTTCCCGGGACGCAGGCCGTAGAAGAAGTCCTTGCTGTCCAGCACGCTGGTGTCGCCGTATGCCTGGCGGTGCGTCTCGAACTCGCGCGCCGGGCCGGGGAACAGCAGCCGGTTGAGCGTCGCGCGCCGGTCCTTGGCCAGCCCCGTGCGGTCGTCCGCCGTCAGCTCCTGCACGGGCTTGGGTTCGGCGCGGCCCTCCAGCGCCTTGGTGCGGAACGGCTCCGGCCATCCCCCGGGCGGGTTGCCCAGCTCGCCGCGCAGGAAACCGATGACGGAGTCGGGGATGTCGAACCTGTCCGGTGTCGCCTCGAAGTGCTCCGGGGACACGTCGGCGCCCACCAGGTGGAGCGCGAGGTCGCCGACCACCTTCGACGAGGGGGTGACCTTCACCAGGCGGCCGAGGATACGGTCGGCGGCGGCGTACATCGCCTCGATTTCCTCGAAGCGGTCGCCGAGGCCCAGCGCGATCGCCTGGGTGCGCAGGTTGGAGAGCTGCCCGCCGGGGATCTCATGGTGGTAGACGCGTCCGGTCGGCGAGGCGAGGCCCGCTTCGAAGGGTGCGTAGATCTTGCGGACGCTCTCCCAGTAGGGCTCCAGATCACCGACGGCCTGGAGGTCGAGACCGGTCGGCCGCTCGGAGTGGTCGGTCGCCGCCACGATCGCCGACAACGACGGCTGCGAGGTGGTGCCCGCCATCGACGCCACCGCGCCGTCCACCGCGTCCGCACCCGCCTGGATCGCGGCGAGGTAGGTGGCGAGCTGGCCGCCCGCGGTGTCGTGGGTGTGGATGTGCACCGGCAGGTCGAACTCCCGGCGCAGGGCCGACACGAGTGTCGCGGCCGCCGGGGCGCGCAGCAGCCCCGCCATGTCCTTGACGGCCAGGACATGGGCGCCCGCTGCCACGATCTGCTCGGCCAGCCGGAGGTAGTAGTCCAGGGTGTAGAGCCGCTCGGACGGGTCGGACAGGTCGGAGGTGTAGCACAGCGCGACCTCGGCGACGGCTGTTCCGGTCTCCCGCACGGCTTCGATGGCGGGCCGCATCTGCTCGACGTCGTTGAGCGCGTCGAAGATACGGAAGATATCGATGCCGGTGGTCGCGGCCTCGTGCACGAAGGCGTCGGTCACCTCGGTCGGGTACGGCGTGTAGCCCACGGTGTTGCGGCCGCGCAGCAGCATCTGGAGGCAGATGTTGGGCACGGCCTCGCGCAGGGCGGCCAGGCGCTCCCAGGGGTCCTCGGCGAGGAAGCGGAGTGCGACGTCGTACGTGGCGCCGCCCCAGCACTCCAGGGACAGCAGCTGCGGCAGGGTCCGCGCCACGACCGGGGCGGTCGCGAGCAGGTCCTTGGTACGGACGCGGGTGGCGAGCAGCGACTGGTGGGCGTCCCGGAACGTGGTGTCGGTGACGCCGATGGTCGGCGACTCGCGCAGCCACCGGGCAAAACCCTCCGGGCCGAGTTCGGCGAGCCGCTGCCGGGAGCCGGCGGGCGGTTCCGCGGACGGCAGCGGTGGCAGCTTCGTGCTCGGGTCGATCAGCTCGGGCCGCTCACCGTGCGGCTTGTTCACCGTGACGTCGGCGAGGTAGGTGAGCAGCTTCGTGCCGCGGTCGGCGGAGTGGCGGGCGGTGAGCAGGTGCGGACGCTGTTCGATGAACGACGTGGTGACCTGGCCGGCCTGGAAGACCGGGTCGTCCAGCACGGCCTGCAGGAACGGGATGTTCGTGGCCACACCGCGGATGCGGAACTCGGCCACGGCACGCCGGGCACGGCCGATCGCGGCCGGGAAGTCCCGGCCCCGGCAGGTGAGTTTGACCAGCATGGAGTCGAAGTGCGCGCTGATCTCCGTACCGGCATGGGTGGTGCCGCCGTCCAGGCGGATGCCCGAGCCGCCCGGAGAGCGGTAGGCGCTGATCCTGCCGGTGTCCGGGCGGAAGCCGTTGGCCGGGTCCTCGGTGGTGATACGGCACTGCAGTGCGGCGCCACGCACCGTGACCGTGTCCTGTGACAACCCGAGGTCGGCCAGCGTCTCGCCGGCGGCGATGCGCAACTGCGACTGTACGAGGTCGACGTCGGTGACCTCCTCGGTCACCGTGTGCTCGACCTGGATACGCGGGTTCATCTCGATGAAGACGTGGTTGCCGTCGCGGTCGAGCAGGAATTCCACGGTGCCCGCGTTGCGGTAGCCGATCTCCCGGGCGAAGCGCACGGCGTCGGCGCAGATCCGCTCGCGCAGCGCAGGGTCAAGGTTCGGCGCGGGCGCGAGTTCGATCACCTTCTGGTGGCGGCGCTGCAGAGAGCAGTCGCGCTCGAACAGGTGGATCACGTTGCCCTGCCCGTCGGCGAGGATCTGCACCTCGATGTGGCGGGGATCTACGACGGCCTTCTCCAGGAAGACGGTGGGGTCGCCGAACGCGGAAGCGGCCTCGCGGGACGCCGCCTCAATGGACTCGCGCAGCGCGGCCGGGTCCTCGACGCGGCGCATGCCGCGCCCGCCGCCGCCCGCGACCGCCTTGACGAACACGGGGAAGCCGATCTCGTCGGCGGCGCGGACCAGTTCGTTCACGTCCGTCGAGGGCGCCGAGGAGCCGAGTACCGGCACGCCGGCCGCGCGGGCGGCGGCCACCGCGCGCGCCTTGTTCCCCGTCAGCTCGAGCGTCTGCCCGCTCGGCCCGACGAACGTGATGCCCGCCTCCTCGCACGCGCGCGCCAGGTCGGGGTTCTCGGACAGGAACCCGTAGCCCGGGTAGACGGCGTCGGCTCCCGCCCGACGCGCAGCACGGACGATCTCCTCGACCGAGAGGTAGGCCCGCACCGGGTGCCCCGGCTGGCCGATCTCATAGGCCTCGTCGGCCTTCAGCCTGTGCAGCGAGTTGCGGTCCTCGTGCGGGAAGACGGCGACGGTTCTCGCACCCAGCTCATAGCCGGCACGAAACGCACGAATCGCGATCTCACCACGGTTGGCGACCAGCACCTTGCGGAACATTCCGGATCCCTTCACCCTGCCGGTGTCGCGCACCATGGTGTCGGGGACGCCCCTTCTGTGCCATGTGAGGCGCGCCACTCACGTGGATCAACGTCCGCGACCGTAGCCGCCCGTCAGTCCAAGATACTGCGGCGCCGGGCCTGTCATACGCCGCGAACGCTCACTCCGACGTCGGCCGAACCAGCTGGGAAACGGCGGCGAAAGCGCCCTCGTGATAGACGAGCGCGGTGGCCTCCTCGCGGACCTCACCCGATTCGACCTCACCCACGACGAGGAGGTGGTCTCCGATGCGCTGCACCGAGGCGGTACGGGCGGTGAGCCAGGCCGGTACGCCGGTCAGTACCGGAAGTCCGTCGCTCTCCTGCAGATACGGCACGCCCGCGAAGCGATCGATGCCACTGCGTGCGAACTGCCGTGCCAGGGCGGTGTTGTCCACTCCCAGAATGTGGACGGCGAACCTGTCCGCCCGCTGCACGGCATCCGCGGTCGACGCGGTGGCCCCGAGGCAGAAGGAGACGAGGGCCGGGTGGAGGGATACGGACGTGAAGGAGGTGGCGGTGAAGCCCGCGGGGCCGGGGACGGTGATCGCTGTGACGCCTGACGCGTGGCGGCGCAGGATGCGGCGGAGTATCTCGTCGGGTGAGGGCGCCGCGGACGGTTCCGCGAGGTGGTTGATGGAGGTGGTGGTCATGCCGCTTCCCTTTCGGCTGGGTGTGGGGCCGGGGCCCGCCTCTGGAGGGGCGGGCCCGGTCCGTAATGCGTGTGGTGCTTGTTCGCCCGTTTCGGGTCAGCCCTGCTTCAGCGGCTCGATGGTCAGGATCGGGCGCAGCTCGGCGTCGGCGCGCAGCCGCTCCAGCCACTGGACGACGGCCGCGGCGGTGGTGCGGTGCGAGGCGTCGTTGAGAACGTCGTGCAGGCCCTCGTGCAGGACGCCGAACGTTGCGCGCGGCAGGCGGTGAGCCAGGGCACGGGCCTGCTCCAGGGGCGTCAGCGGGTCGGCAGCGCCGTGCAGGACCAGGATGGGGAGGTCCGGGAGGGCGTCGGTGAGCAGGTGGTGCGGTACCGGCCCGGTGAGCCGGCCCCTTGCGAAAGCCGGGTCACTCGTCAGCTTCTGGCGGTGGGTCGGGCACGCCGTGCGGGCGTTCAGCTCGGCGTCCCAGTCCGAGGCGGTGTCCGTGTCGGCGCCGGCCGGACCGGTACCTGTCGTGGGGGCTGTGCCGGCAAGGACAAGGCCGTCGAGGGTCAGATGGTCGGCGTCGGTGGCCGCCGCGGTCTGGAGGGCCTGGAGGGCACCCGTGTCGCTGCCGGCCAGGACGACGGGCGCGACGGGGTCGGGGCCCGCGGCCTCGGCCGCGGCGGTCAGGACGGCGTCGGGGTCGTGCTCGGGCGTGGTGTCCAGGGCGTGGACGATGTACCCGTCGGCGGACAGGCGGCGGCCGAACCGCTCGTAGACGAGGCCGTGTTCGCCGCGCCCGGGGAGGACGACGAGGGTGCCGCGCGGGGCGATGCCGGCGGGTGGCTGCCAGCTGTGAGCGGTGGCGGCGGACGGGGCGGGGGTGGTGGCGAGGTCGGTCATCGGGCGCTTCCGGCGAGGGTGAGGGGCGCGGCGGTGGCGGCGCGGTGGGCGAGTTCCTGGCGGACGAGCGGCAGCAGGTGGCGGCCGTAGTCGATGGCGTCGTCGAGCGGATCGAAGCCGCGGATGAGGATCGTGGTGACGCCGATGTCGATGTAGTCGAGGAGGGCCTGGGCGACGGTCTCCGGCGTACCGACGAGGGCGGTGGTGTTGCCGCCCGCGCCGGTCGCGGTGGCGGTGGGCGTCCACAGGCAGCGGTCGTGGAGGTCGGCCTTGGCGGCGGCCGCGAGCAGGCGCTGGGAGCCGGCGTTCTGGGGCGTCGGCGTGCCGGTGTGGTGCGGCGAGTTGGGGAAGAAGGGGCGGCCGGCACCAGCCTTGATGGTGTCGAGGATGCGGTGTGCGCGCTCCCAGGCGAGTTCCTCGGTCGGGGCGAGGATGGGACGGAAGGAGGCGCTGATGCCGGGCGGTTCGGTGCGGCCCGCGGCCTCTGCGGCCGCGCGGACGGAGGCGATCTGCTCGGCGGTCTCGGCGAGCGGCTCGCCCCACAGGGCGAACGTGTCGGCGTGCTTGCCGCCCACCCGGTACGCGGCCTCCGAGGAGCCGCCGAAGTAGAGCGGGATACCCGACGGACGGTGTGGCAGCACCCCGGGCGTGTAGTCCTCGAAGCGGTAGTGGCGGCCTTCGTGGCTGAAGGACTCGGAGGAGGACCAGGCGCGCCTCAGGATGCCCAGGTATTCGTCCGTGCGGTCGTACCGCTCGTCCTTGTCCAGGTAGTCGCCGTCCCGGCGCTGTTCAGCGTCGTTGCCGCCGGTGATGGTGTGAACGGCGACGCGGCCCTCGGTGAACTGGTCGAGGGTGGCGAAGCTGCGGGCGGCCAGCGTCGGGGCGATGAAACCGGGCCGGTGGGCGATGAGCAGGCCGAGGCGTTCGGTGCGGGCCGCGACGTACGCGGCGACCTGGGGGCCGTCGGGCCGGGTGGAGCTGTAGCCGATGAGGATCCGGTCGAAGCCGGCGTCCTCGTGGGCGCGGGCGAACCGGGCCGTGTACGCCGGGTCGATCGCCGGACCGGTGGCGGGCCGGGTCTCCGAGGCGTCATGGGTGCCGATCATGCCGATGAACTCGACGGACGGGCTGGTCATGGTCAGTTGCTGCCTTTCACTGCGGTGAGGCGACGGTCGAGGGCTGCACGGCCGACGGCGGTGAGGACGGAGTCGTCCTGCGGAGTGTGGACGCGGCTGCAGAGGACGTCGCGGTAGTGGCGTTGGAGGGGGTTGGCTCGGGTCAGGCCGTGGTTGCCGGTCAGTTGCAGGGCCTGTTCGACGGCGCCGATGGCGGCGCGGGTGCCGAGGACCTTGGCGATGCCTGCCTGGTCGAGGGCGTCCTGGTCGCCTGCGTCGACGCGCGCGGCGAGGGATTCGACGAGGACGCCGGCCCCGGTGAGAGCGCTCTCGATCTCGCCGACGGCGGTCTGGAACCGGGGCAGGGTGGCCAGCGGCGCGCCGAGCCCGGTGGGGACGCGTTCGTGGAGGAAGCCGGTGAGCCAGTCGCGGGCTGCGTCGGCGACACCGAGGTACAGGGCTGTGAGCCCGAGAGCGTTCCACGCTCCGGATGCCACGTCCTGGCGGGCGCCGGGAGCCGCGGTGCGGGCCTCGGTGAGACCGACGACCTCGTCGAGGGGGACGCGGACCCCGTCCAGCAGCACGTCGTCGCTGCGGCTGGCGCGTAGCCCGACGTGGTCCCATGTCGGCTCGATGGACAGCCCCAGGCTGCCGCCGCGGACGACGAACGAGCCGACACGTACCGGGTCTTCGTCCGTGCGGGCGTAAACAAGCATGCGGCTCAGCCCGACGGCGCCCGTCGAGTAGATCTTGCGGCCCGTCAGCACCCAGTGATCCCCGTCGCGGCGGGCCGTGGTCGCGGGCAGACCGCCGCGCACCGGGCTGCCGAGCTCGGGCTCGACACGCAGTGCGTTGACGAGGGCCGGGCGGCTGGCGGCTTCGGTGAGGAACTCGGTGTAGGCGGCAGACGGCCAGCTCGGGGTCCGGGCCTCTCCGGCGTGGACGAACAGCGTCATGGCGGTGACCAGGGCGACGGCCGGGTCACCGGCGCCGAGGGCGCGCAGGATGCGGACGGTGTCGGCGAGGCCCTCGCCCGGGCCGCCGTACCGGGGTGCGACGGTCGCGGTGAGCAGCCCTGCCTTGTGCACCAGGGCGATGCCCTCGGTGGGAAAAGACGCGTCGCGGTCGTGCTCGGCGGCGCGGGCGGCGAGGGCCCGGGTGACGTCGGGGAGACGGTCGAGACGGGGCGGCGGCAACGCTGGGGCGGGGCGGACGGTACGAGGGCCGTCTGCGTCCCGGCTGTCGGCACGGGGTTCATCCGTGTCGGGGCGGTCGGTACGTGGGCCGTCTGCGGCCGGGCGGTCGGCGCGGGGTTCATCCGTGTCGGGGCGGTCGGTACGGGCTCCGCCCGCGTCGAGGGTGCCGGTGGTGGTCAAGCCCTTGGTCTGGCCAGTACGTGTCACGAGGTCTCCGGCCGGTCGCGGTGATCGGCGTTGGTCGCGGTGATCGGGGTGGTCGGGTTGATCGGGGTGGTCGGGTTGATCGGGATTGCTTGGCGCGGCTCTTGGGGACGAGGGGCGTGGCGCGCCACGGACGCGCCATCCTGGAGAAGCGGCGGGCGCCGCACCGTCACGGCCGGCGCCTGGCCCTCGTACTTCTCCGCCTGGACGAGGGCGTGCTGCCCCGTGCAGCCCTGGCTGAGCCGGGAGCTGGGCACGTCGGCGGTGAGGGCGTTGGGATTGCCGTGCACGCACAGCGGCACATCACCGTCGCCGTCGGGAGCCGGGTCGAACCACGCACCGGTGGGCAACCGCAGCACGCCGGGGCGCAGCCCGTCGCCGATCCGGGCTCCGGCGAGGACGGCGCCGCGGTCGTTGAAGATGCGTACGACGTCGCCGTCGCGGATGCCGCGGGCTGCGGCATCGTCGGGGTGGAGTTCGACCGGCTCGCGCCCGGCGACCTTCGAGGCCATGCTGTGCGCGCCCATGTCGTACTGGCTGTGCAGCCGGGTGGCGGGCTGGTTGGCGATGAGCAGCAGAGGGTGGCGCTCGGCAGCGGAGGCGCCGGGCCATTCGTCGGGCTCCAGCCAGGCGGGGTGCCCCGGGCAGTCGGTGAGCCCGAGAGCCGCGATCGCGGCCGAGGTGATCTCGATACGGCCGCTCGGGGTGTCCAGCGGAAAGGCGTCCGGGTCCCCGCGGAAGTCCTCGAAGAGAGTGAAGTCGCTTGGGCCGGATGGAAGTTCGTACTCCCCGGCCGCCCAGAATTCCTCGAAGCCGGGAACGTCCGCACTGGTGGCGCTGCTCAGCTCCTCGCGCCACTCACCGTACAGGTGCTCCAGCCACTGGCGCGGCGTACGGCCTTCGGTGAAGCGTTCTCCGAAGCCAAGGCGGGCGGCGATTCCCGCGAGGATGGCGTAGTCGTCACGGGCCTCGCCCACGGGGTCGACGGCGCGGTGCATGGCGATCAGATGGGTGTCGCGTCGGCCGCCGCCGAAGTCCTCGCGTTCGAGGGTGGTGGTCGTGGGCAGGACGATGTCGGCGTGGCGGGCGGTGGCCGTCCAGTGGGGTTCGTGGACGACGATCGTCTCGGGTCGCGCGAAGGCACGGCGCAGCCGTCCGAGGTCCTGATGATGGTGGAACGGGTTGCCGCCGGCCCAGTGGACGAGGCGGATGTCGGGGTAGGTGCGACGCTCGCCGTCGTAGTCGTAGCTCCCGCCCGGGTGTAGCAGCATGTCGGCGATGCGGGCGCAGGGGATGAACTCGTCGACGGGGTTCGGTCCTTGGGGCAGATACGGCAGTCGCAGTTGGGGGCCGTGGTCGCCGACGTCGCCCATCGATCCGTAGCCGTGCCCGAAGCCGCCGCCCGGCAGCCCGATCTGGCCGAGCATCGCGGCGAGGGCCAGCCCCGCCCAGACGGGCTGCTCCCCGTGCTGGATGCGCTGCAGTGACCAGGTGACGGTGACCAGGGTGCGCGATGCGGCCATGCGGCGTGCGAGCCGGCGGATGTCGTCGGCGTCGATACCGCAGATGCGGGCGGCCCAGTCGGCGCACTTCGCCGTGCCGTCCTTGCGGCCGTCGAGGTAGCGGGCGAACGTGTCGAAGCCGGTGGTGCAGCGGTCGAGGAAGGCACGGTCGTGCAGGCCCTCGGTGAGCAGGGTGTGTGCGAGGCCGAGCATGAGAGCGGTGTCAGTGGCGGGAACCACCGGGTACCACGTGCTGTCCAGCCCCTCGGGCAGGTCGGCCCGCAGCGGGCTGATCAGCGCGATGTGGGTGCCCGCGGAAGCGAGGCCGGCGAGATGCCCGGGGGTGCGGTGCCGGGTGACGCCGCCAGGGGTCACGTACACGTTCTTCGCGGGGATGCCGCCGAACGCGACGATCAGCTCGGTGTGCTGCGCCAGCGTCGGCCAGCTGGAGGCCGCGCGCAGTACCGCTTCGGTGCCCGCCCGCCCCAGCAGGTGGGGAAGCAGGACGAGCGAGGTGCCGAGGCTGTAGGAGTTTCGGGACGCGGTGTAGCCACCGAGCTGGCTGAGGAAGCGGTGGAGTTGGCTCTGCGCGTGGTGGAAGCGGCCGGCCGACGCCCAGCCGTAGGAGCCGCCGAACACCGCCTGGGGGCCGTGTTCGTCGCGTACGCGGGCGAGCTCGGCCGCGACGAGGTCGAGCGCCTCGTCCCAGCCGACCTCGACGAACGGCTCGCGGCCGCGTGCCCGGCTCGGTCCGGGCCCGGTCTCGAGCCAGCCGCGCCGCACCGCGGGCCTGCGCACGCGCGTGGCGTGGCGCAGCGCCCCGTCGATGTTGCCGAGCAGCGGTGAGGGCGCGGGGTCGGCGGGATGCGGCCGGATGTCGAGCCGTCCGTCCGTGTCGGGTCGCACGCTGTACGCGCCCCAGTGCGAGGTGGTGGGCACATGCGAGGTCACGGGCGGCAGGGCGTCCGCACGAACGATGGGTACGGGGGGTGTCATGCGGGCACCACGGGGTCTTCCAGGGCGGCCGGGGCGGTCCGCGCGTCGCGTACGGCTCCGGAGCGGACCAGGTCGATGAGGGTGCCGTAGTCCCGGGCGTCGGCAAGCGGGGAGAAACCGCGGATGAGCAGGGTGGTGACGCCGAGGGCCACATAGTCCAGCAGAGAATCGGCGACCTGCTCGTAACTGCCCACCAGAGCAGTGGAGTTGCCCGCCGCACCAGTGGTCTTGGCGATCTCGGTCCACAGGCGCTTGTCGTGCACCTCGCCCTTTGCCGCGTACTCCAGGAGGCGCTGGGAGCCGCGCTGCTCGCTGTGGTCGATGTTGAAGGACTTGCGCAGCTCGCCGAAGCGCTCCTTGGTCAGCCGCAGGATCTCCCGGGCGCGCTCCCATGCCTCGGTCTCGGTCGCGGCGGGAATGGGCCGCAGGCTGACGCTGAACCGCGGGTCGCGGCCGTACGGTGCGGCGGCGGCCCGCACCTCGCGGATGCGCTGGGCGATGCCGGCCAGCGGCTCGCCCCAGAAGGCGTAGACGTCGGCGTGCTTGCCACCTACACGGATGGCGTCGGCGGAGGCGCCGCCGAAGTACACAGGGATGGGTGCGGCGGGGCGCACGGCGGAGAACCCGCCTTCGACCTGGTAGAACTCGCCGCCGTGGTCGAAGGGTTCGGTGGCGGTCCACTCCTTGCGGACCACGTCCAGGAAGTCGTCGGTGCGGCGGTAGCGGGTCGGTTTGTCGGTGAAGTCGCCGTCGCGCGCCTGGTCGGCGTCGTCGCCGCCCGTGATGACGTGCAGGGCGACCCGTCCGGGATGGAAGGCGTCGAGGGTGGCGAACTTGCGTGCGGCCAGCGTCGGGGCGACGAAGCCGGGGCGGTGCGCGAGCAGGACGCCCAGGCGCCGGGTGTGGGTGAGGACCTGGTCGGCGACGGTGAAGCCGTCGGGGCTCGCCGAGGAGTGGGCGACCAGGACACGGTCGAAGCCGGACGCCTCGTGGACGCGGGCGACCTCGCGTACGTAGTCGGGCTGGACGACGGGGCCAGGGGCGTGGCCCGCGCCCGGCTGCGGGGAGCCGTCGGCGAGGGTGGCGGTGGGCGTGGCCGGACCGCTCTCGCTGGTCTCCTGGGTGGCGGCGAAGCCTATGAACTCGATGGTCATGGCGGCGTGACTCCGGGGTGGTCGAAGGGATGGGGGCGGGGCGCCGACGCGCCGGGTGCTGTTGGGCGGCTCAGCCGAGGCGGTCGCGCCAGGAGTCGGCGTGGTGGCAGGCGACCGTGTGCACGGCGGCCAGGGTCAGGGCACCGGCCGTTGCGGCGGGCGCCTCAGGGGCCCGCGACACTTCCGGTGCGCCTACGGCCGCCGTACGCGGCTCCGTACCGCACGCGTCGTCGGCGAACCGGCAGCGCGGCGCGAAGACGCAGCCCACGTCGTCCGGCCACGGGTCTCGCCCAGCCGGGACTCGCAACTGTGCGGGCAGCAGCCGGTGTTCCGAGCGCACGCTGGGGGCGGAGGCCGTGAG
This sequence comes from Streptomyces sp. NPDC002896, assembly GCF_040295225.1. Lineage (NCBI taxonomy): Bacteria > Bacillati > Actinomycetota > Actinomycetes > Kitasatosporales > Streptomycetaceae > Streptomyces > Streptomyces sp. NPDC002896. Next base: position 125,968 of record NZ_JBEOVA010000018.1, read on the forward strand.
CAGCGCCGTGTACGGATGCCGTGGGTGCTCCAGCACCTCGCTGATGGGGCCCTGTTCGACGAGCCGGCCGCGGTAGAGGACGGCCACCCGGTCGGCGATCCCGGCGAGCGAGCTGAGGTCGTGAGAGATCACGACGACGGCGAGACCCAGGTCGCGGCGGAGGCGGTCGAGGAGGCCCAGGACGAGGTTGCGGTTGGAGGCGTCCAGAGCGCTGACGGGTTCGTCGCTGAGCAGCAGTTGCGGCCGGGTGACGATCGCCCGCGCCAGCGAGACGCGCTGCCGCTGTCCGCCGGAGATCTGCCCGGGGATACGTTCCCCGAGCTCCGCAGCGTCCAGGCCGACAAGGGTCAGGGCTTCGTCGGCACGCGCTGCTCGCTCCTGCCGGGTCAGCGCACCGACGGCCGCGAGCGGCTCGGCAACGATCTGGCGGACCATCAGGTCCGGGTCCTGGGACCGCAGCGGGTCCTGGAACATGTACTGGATCCGTCCCGAACGGCGGAAGTCCCGCAGCTCACGGCGGTCCAGGGCAGTCAGGTCGCGGCCGTCGAAGCGGATGCTGCCCGCGTCGGGGCGGACCAGTCCGACCGTGGCGCGTGCGAGCGTGGTCTTGCCGGAACCGGTCTCGCCGATGATGCCGACGATCTCCCCCGCCCGGACGGTGAGGCCGACGTCGGCCAGCACACGCGTACGCCGGGCGGATCCTCGTACGACAGCCCGGCGGCCGTAGGACACACCGAGCCCAGTGATCTCCAGCAGGGCCGCCGGCTCGCCAGACTCTGGGGTCTGCGCGCTTCGGTCGGGCGCCAGGATGCTGCTCACAGGGCGGCTCCTTGCGGGACGGGAAGGCCGGCGTCGGCTGCGGCGGCGGAGGGTGTCTCGCCGGACGGGCCGGCAGGGCGCAGGCAGCGGGCCCTGCGACCGCCCTCGAGCGTGCGCAGGGCGACGGGCCCGGCGGTGCACTCCTTCGTCGCGTGGGCGCAGCGGTCGGCGAAGCGGCAGCCCGGCAGGTCCGCTCCCGTCTCGGGCGGTCGGCCGGGGATGATGTCGAGTTCGCGGCGTCCCCAGTCGCCGATGGACGCCACCCGCAGCAGCGCTTCGGTGTACGGGTGGGCGGGCGCGGCGAGGACCTCGGCGGTCGGGCCGTCCTCGACGATCTCTCCCGCATACATCACGACGACGCGGTCGCAGCTCTCGGCGACCACGGCGAGGTCGTGCGTGACCAGCAGCAGAGCGAGTCCCTGTACCTTGCGGAGGTTCTGGAGCAGTTCGAGGATCTCCGCCTGGATGACGACGTCGAGCGCGGTGGTCGCCTCGTCGGCGATGAGGAGTTCCGGTTCGCAGGAGACGGCGATAGCGATGAGGACGCGCTGCAGCATGCCGCCGGACAGCTCGTGCGGGTACTGGTGGTAGAGCTCCGCGGGGCGGTGCAGTCCCACGGCGGCGAACAATTCCACGGCACGGGCGTGCGCCGCCGACCGCGACAGGCCGCGTCCCACGCGCAGTTGTTCGGCGAGCTGGCGGCCGACGGTGAGCGACGGGTTGAGGTACGAGGCGGGGTCCTGGAAGACCGCGCCGATGCGGCGGCCGCGTACCGCGTTCCACTCCCTGCGGGAGAGCGCGGTCAGTTCGGCGGACTCGGCCGACGCGTCCGTGGCGGTACCCGCGTCCGTGCCTCCGTCTGCGTCCGCGGAGAGCGTGATCCGTCCGGCAGAGACCCGGCATCCGGGCGGCAGCACGCCCAGCACAGAGCGGCAGGTGAGGCTCTTGCCACTGCCCGACTCCCCCACCAGGCCGACCGCTTCGCCGCGCGCCAGGCTGAAGGACACGTCACGTACGGCGCGTACGGTCCGGCCGATGGTGACGTCGAGCCCTTCGACGGTGAGTACGGGGGCCGGGGAGGCGGACGGGCGGGCATGCGAGCTGTTGCTGGGAGCGCTCTCTGCGCGCAGTGGCTCCCTCGTGGCTTCAGCCGGTCGTGACACGGTGCTCGGCCTCCTCTGCCTGTTCGATGTGGGTCCGCTCGACGGTCGCCGCCGTGCCGCCGTGGTCGTTCGACGGCAGGTCGAGATCTCCCGATGACGTCGCACTGCCGGCGGAACGGCCCTGTGCTTCCCGGGGCTTGAGCGGTTCCCCGGCGTCGTCGTCGGTCACCACAGCGTCGGCTGGGGCGGTGGCCTCGGCGCGCGGCGGCTTCCCCAGCTCACCGACCGCGGGAGCTCCGCTGTCGCGAATCGCGTCCGCGAGGAGGTTGAGCGCCCCGACAGTGATCATGATCGCGACACCCGGGATGAGCGGCGCCCAGGGCTGCTGGGCCAGATAGCCGAGGTCGGAGGCGAGCATCCCGCCCCAGGTCGGCGCGGGCGGCTGGACGCCGAGACCGAGGAAGGTCAGCGACGAGACGACGAGCAGGGCCTGCCCGACCGTCTGGGCCGTGGTCACCGCGACCGTCGGGAGGATCTTGCCCCAGACATGGGTGCGCAGGATCCACCAGCGCGAGGCGCCCATCAGCTCGGCGGCCTCCACGTACTGGGCCTGCTTGAGGCCGAGCGCGGCCGCCCGGGTGACGCGGAAGTACAGCGGTGCGAACAGCACACCGAGTGCCAGCATCGCCTGGTGCATGCCGTTGCCCAGCGCCCCGACCACGGCGATCGCGAAGACCGTGAACGGCATGATCATCAATGTGTCGGCCGCCCGCTGTGTGCTCCACTCCACGGTCCGGCCCAGCCACACGGACGCGACGCCGGGGATGACGCCCAGCAGCATTGCGGCGGCGACCGCCTCCAGTGCACCGGCGATCGACAGACCGGTACCGGCGATCAGCCTGCTGAGGACGTCCCGGCCGAGATAGTCCGTGCCGAGCAGATGAGCTGCGCTGGGCCCTTGCAGCATGTCCGCGGGATGCTGGGCCAGCGGATCGTCCGGCGCGATGGCACCGCCGGCGACGGCGAGCAGCGCGACGACGGACAGGACGGCCAACGCGACACGGGCCGAGCGCTGGCGCCAGGTGAGACGGAGAACCCTCATGCGCCGCCTCCCTCGGCCGACGCGGTCCGGGTGCCTCCGCCGCTGTTCCTGCGGGCGGCCGGGTTGAGCGCGGCGAGCCCCGCGTTGACCGCGATGTTCGCGACGAGTACGACGGCCACGGTGACGAGGAGGGTGCCCTGGACGACGGGGATGTCGTGCCGCTCCGCTGCCTGGAGCGACAGCTGCGCGATGCCGGGGAGGTTGAAGATCTTCTCCGTGACGACGGCGCCGCCGAGGATCACCGGCACGCTCATGCCGAGGACCGTCAGCGCGGGTCCCGCGGCATTGCGCAGCACATGCCCGAACAGCACCCGCCGAGCGGAGAATCCGCGCATCTCGGCGCCGATGACGTAGTTCTCGCGCAGGGCCCCCACCAGGGAGGTACGCAGCTGACGGGCGATGGAGGCGGCTGCGTCCAGGCTCAGTGCGAAGGCGGGCAGGATCGCGTACCGCAGCCACTGCCCGGCTCCGGCGTTCAGCGGTTCGTAGCCGCCGGTGGGCAGCGCACCGAACTGCACGGCGAAGACGACGATGAGCACGATGCCGATCAGGAACGGCGGCAGAGTCGACAGCACCGAGCAGACGAGCGTGACGGCCCGGTCGATGCGGCCGCCGCTGTGAAGAGCCGCGGCGATACCGGCGCTCCCGCCCATCACCACCGCGAGCAGCAGAGCGAGACCGGCGATGGACAGGTCGACGGGCAGGGCCTGGGCGATGCTGTCCGCCACGGGCACGCTGGTGAACCACGACACGCCGAGATCACCGCTGAGGGCGCTCCCGAGCCAGGTCACGTACTGCACGTACAGCGGGCGGTCGAGGCCGAACTGCGCTTCCATGCGCGCGATGTCGGCCGGTGTGGCGAGGTCACCGAGGACGGCGGCGGCCGGGTTGGCGTCGGACAGGGCGCCCAGCGCGAAGGTCAGCAGGGAGGCGAGGATGAACACCGTGGCGGTGACGACGAGGACCCGGCCGAGCGGGCGGGGCGCCGAGGCGAGGCGCCGGGACAGCCACTCCAGTGCGTGCGGCCGTGCTGCCGGCCCGGCGGAGGACGGACCCGCCCCGTCGCCTGCGCGTCCGCGGCCCGGGTCGGTCAGAGCGGGAGCGCTCATGAGACGGTGACCCCCTCGAACCGCTGGACGACGGTGTAGGCCGGGATCTCGGAGACCTTGGGATTGCGGGCCAGGATCCGCGGCACGGTGTAGAGGAACACGTTCGGCATCGTGCGCACGGCGATGCCCGTCGCCTTCTGCAGCACCTTCGGGTACTCCGACGACTCGAGCGGCGTGTGGCGGACGACGTCGAGAGCCTTCTCGAGCTCGGGTGAGGTGGTGCGACCCGGGTTCATCAGCCCTTCCTTGCCGAAGAGCACCTGGAAGGCCTGGGTGGCGGAGTCGCGTCCGGCGAACTGGTCGACGTACAGGGCCTTGCTGCGCTGGATGTAGACGATCTGTGTCGCCTGGTCCGAGGGAATGGTCTCGATGGTGGCGGCGATGCCGACCTTCTTCAGCTGAGCCTGGATCAGCTCCGGTACACTTTCGGCCTTCTGGGCCGACAGCGTGATCTTCAGCCCGTCCGCATAACCGGCCTTGGCCAGCAGCTCCTTGGCCTTCTCCGGGTCGTACGGGAACAGCTTGTCGAGCGCATCGTCGTGGCCCGCGTAGCCGCTGGGGAAGGGCTGGCGGGTGACCTCGCCGTAGCCGAAGGCAGCGGTCTTCAGGAGCTCTTCGCGGTCGATCGCATACTTCAGGGCGAGGGCCACGTCCGGGTCGGTGAAGGGCTTCTTGCCGATGTGCACATCAAGGACGGCCACGACCATCGACGGGATGACCTGGACCTCCAGGCCGGCGGCCTTGGCGGCCTTGACCTGGCTGCCGGGTATCTGTGCGACGTTGTACTGCCCGGACTGCAGCGCCGCGACGACGGTCGAGGGCTCCGGGAGCGGATAGAGCTCGAAGTTCTCGGTCTTGATCTGGTCTGTGTCCCAGTAGGCGGCGTTGCGGCGCAGGACGGCCTTGGAGTTCTCGACGTACGAGACGAGGGTGTACGGCCCGGCGCCGGCGGGCTTGGTGGCCAGGCTCGCGGCGTTCTTCTCGAAGACCTTCGGGTTGACGATCATGCCGGTCTTGCCGGCGAGAAGAGCGGGGACCTGGAAGTCGGGTTCTTTCAGCCGCAGTTCGACGGTGTGCTCATCGAGCGCGGTCACCTTCTTGACGCCGATCAGCTGGGCGGCCACGAGGGACTTCTCGTAGTCACGGCCACGCTCGAGGCTCTTCTTCACCGCCGTGGCGTCAATGGGACTGCCGTCGCCGAACGTCAGTCCCGGGCGGAGGGTGAAGGTCACGACGGTGCCGTCGTCGTTGTACTTCCACGACTTGGCCAGGGCGGGCACGGCGACGCCCTTGGGGTCGAGCTTCGTCAGCGCCGCGTAGACGAGGGAGAGGGCGTGCACGTCCCATCCGGCCGACGAGGTGACCGGGTCCCATGAAGTGGGCAGCTGCCAGCCCCACTTGAGCGTTCCTCCGCCGCTTCCGGCGGTCGAGGTGGACTGTCCACCGCAGGCGGTCAGGGCGAGGGCGGCTCCGGCCCCGAACGACAGCCCGAGGAAGGAACGCCGGTCCAGGGCCTTCAGGGCCGGAAGCCGGTCGTGGCGCGGACTGTCCGCGTCGGCGCCCGCGAACGGCGATCGGCCGGACGGTTCTTTGGTGGACGGCAAGCGGAACTTCGGCATGGAAGCGCACCTTTCTGGGCCGCGCCGCGTGAGACGGGTACTCGGACGGGCCGTTGGGACGCCCTGTCGGTGGGGCGCGGGCGGAGGAGGTGAGGGGCAAGTGGAGGCGGAGCCGGGCGAATGAGGGTGCTGCTCCTCAGAGCCGCTCCCACAGTGGTCGGCGGTGGCAGACGGGGCAGTCCGGCAGGACGGTCTGGCTCAGCCCATCGGCGGAGGAGAGCAGCGAGGAGCGCCTGAGTGACGGCGGGGACGGACCGCACCACACTCCGCGTCAGAGGGGCGCTGCCCAGGCACAGATCATCTGATGCAAAAGCGCTGATGCGTCTTCAAACCGCGATGCGTCCCTCAGACCACGAGGCCCTTCCCTGGCTGCGACGCTGTGCAACGAGGCAGCGCTGGGCGGGATCCCGAGATCCGGAGGTGCGAAGGGCGCCGACCGACCGGGTCAGCGACAGAGCGCGCTGGAGGTGCGCAGATAATCCACGTAGCGGCAAACCACGCCAGGGTGCAGCGAAAGCATGTCCGTATCCTCACGGCTGCACACCCGCACTGTCAATGGACACCTTCAGGTATCTCATTGTCCGAGACCCCGGCGACCTGCGCTTTCGTTCAAATTACCCGTCGCCGACTGGGTTTGAAGTCGCGACTGCCGACCGACTCACGCAGGTGCGGACGTCAGGGCGAGGCTCAAAGCCGATAGCCCCGAGGTCAGCATTTCCGGCGTGTAGCGGGGTGGGTCTCGGCCTCCTCCGGGTGCAGCCACAACAGCCCGTTCGCCGTCTCCACCACGGTCGCACCGCGCGGCGGCTCCAAGGTCGTGGTCAGCAGCTGGAGTTCGGGCTGGGTGAGGCTGCGCCAGTGGCTCAGCGCCGCGTCAGGGGACATAGGCCGGGGAGGGGGAAGCGGTCTCCCGGCCGCCGCGGCGGCCGCGTCGAGGTACTCCTGGAGAGGCCGCCACCCCGGTACGCAGACCCGTCCGCCCGGGCCGTCGAACAGCAGCGTCGGCAGGGCGTAGCGGCGCCCGTCGCCCACCTCTTTGGCGCGCCCGGGGTGCGGTCCCGGCCCTTGCAGGTCGCACACCTCGGCCAGGGGCCTGCGGGTCTCCGCCCAGTCATCCCGCACCGCCGCACGCGCGTCGGCCGTCGTCCGGTCGTCGAGCAGTTTCCGGACGTCGAGCCCAGGAACGCCGCGTACGGCCTCCTCCACACCGGCCGGAGTGTCCGCCGGCGTGCCCAGCACGAAGGTCGTCTCCCGCAGCCGCCGCAGTACACGCTCCGCCACCCGCTCACCCTGCGCCTCGGCGGCCTTGGCCGCGATCGACGCGGGCCAGCTGGTGCGGCTCAGCCAGTGCAGACGGGCGGCGTACGGTGCGTGCGTGTGCTCGGCGACGCCCTTGATGAATCCCTCGTACCAGCGTGCCTCGGCATCGGGGTCGGGGGCGGGGTCGTCGTCCTCGTCGAAGAGGATGCCGAACACCCGCCGCCACCGCAGGTGAGGTGCCAAGCCGTGCCGCAGCAGCCGGAAGGCCGGTTCGGAGCCCCAGGCCCACGGGCACGCAGGGTCGGTGAACTCAGTGACGTGTACGAGCGGTCGGGCAGCGGAGCCCGTCCCCGCCTCGCCCGTTTCCGCAGCCCGCGTACTCATGCCGTGACGGCCGCAGCGGCGTCGCGCGCCCTGTCAGCCTCATCGTCCTCGGTCTCCTTGCTCGCTCCCTGTTCCGCGAGATCGCCGATGGTCGTCCGCGCGAGCAGCGCCCGTGCGGCGGACTCGACCCCGCGCCACAGGCCCGGCAGGCCGGACGCGGCACCTGGATAGCCAAGGACCTCGGGGCGTTCGCCGCGCACGGTGAAGAACTCGCCGTCAACGGCCGTCATCACCTCGGCGACCGTGATCGTGCCGGCGTCACGCCCGAGCCAGTAACCCCCCTCGCAGCCGCGCTGGCTGCGCACCAGACCGGCCGACCGCAGGTCGCGGAACACGGATTTGAGGAAGCGGAACGGAATGTCCTGCGCCGAGGCGATGCTCTCGCACGTCAGCGGGCGCGTACTGTCGGCGGCGAGTTCGACGAGCGCCCGCACCGCGTAGTCCGCTCTGGCAGATATCTGCATGTGCACCGTCTTCCCGAAGCGTCGGTTCCAGCGTCGGCCGACCTGCACAGACCGCGGAACGGCGAGGCCGACGGCAATGGACACATCTTGACATCCATTTCCCGGGCTCTCTACGGTCAGCTCAAGGATCTTGCGCACGCCCTCGGCTGCCGAGCCCCGGCTGCGGCCTTCCCGCAGCCTCTGCCCGGCCCAACACCGGCGGGCGCCCGCCCCATTCCGGCCCGGCCTCATCGGCCCGCCCCGACGAGCAGGACTCCCTCCCATGGCCCCGCACACCCCGCCCACGCCGTCCGGTGAAGACACCCCCGCCCAGCACGATGCCTTCCACCCGCACCTTCCGGACAACGGCCACGACCACACCGGTGACGACAGCAAACTGCCGCTGCACGCCCGCTTGCATCACATCCGCGCCGACGGGCTCGACGGTGACACGGCCCAGACCGGCGGCATGCGCCGCTTCGCCGCGATCAGCGGGCGGAATGTGGGCTCCGAGCACATCTGGATGGGTCAGACCCATGTCGCCCCCGACACCGCGTCCTCCAACCACCACCACGGAGCCTCCGAAACGGCGATCCACGTCGTGAAGGGCCACCCGGAGTTCGTGTTCCTCGACGACTCATCGGGCACGTCCGAGGAGGTCCGGATCCGCACGGCACCCGGCGACTACATCTTCGTCCCGCCGTTCGTCCCCCACCGCGAGGAGAACCCGAGTTCCGACGAGGAGGCCGTGGTGGTGATCGCCCGCAGCACCCAGGAAGCGATCGTGGTCAACCTGCCCGAGCTCTATGTCCTCGGCAAGGAGCCGGGCAGGGGTTGAGAGCGCTCCCCCCATTACGGGCGCCCGATCAGTCGCCCGGTATCGGCGAGCATGGTTCCAGGCAGGGCATGTCCTCAACCCACAGTCCGGCGATGTTGACTGCGGGACCGCCGGCGGACGATCGGTTTCCGATGTCCCAAATGGGCCGCAGTACGCCGGGGCCGGGGATAGGCGTCTTGCGTCGGGCTTCGACAGCGTCTCCCAGAAACGGACCTCGCTCGCCTGCTGGGCGGATGGCACACCAGGTCCCGCTGGCCCTGTTCCTCCAGCACACGGATCAGGAGGGCGTTGGCCTGCTTGCTGGGGCAGTGGTGCAACAGCCCGGCGACAGAGGGGCCGGCTCTGCGACGAAGCCGTCGAGGATGACGGTGATGATCCGTTGCGTGGGGTCGCCGGGGTGGGCTCGTGCGGTCCCTGCCGCGATTGCGGATTCGATCATCTCGAAGACCAGCAGGAGATCTGTGGGTTCGACGTCCTCGCGGAGCTGTCCGTCGGCCTGGGCCCGCCGGAACGCCGGGGTGAGAACCGCGACCAGCTCATCGGCGTACCGCTCCTGGTAGCGCACCGGCAACTCCCGGAAGAGGCGGACCAGTGGGCGCTTGGAGACCTGCGAAGCCAGCACCATGGCCAGCAAGTCGCGGAACGAGCGGCGCTCCGTCTCCTCCTGCTTGAGGATTCGCCTCAGCATCCTGAGTTGTTGCGTTGCGACGGCGAGGCCGAGTGCTCGCCGGTCAGGAAAGTGGCGGTAGACGGTCGCCCGCCCGAGGCGCACACGACGTGCGATCTCCTCCAGGGACACGACCTCGGAACCCTGAGCGAACGCCTCGTCGGCAACTCTCAGGATCTTCTCGCGATTGCGCCGAGCGTCAGTGCGGTGGGGGCTCAAGTCGACGTCCTCGCTGACTCCATCAAGCGGATGTTACTGGCGGTAAATGAGATCTGCACATCGTTCCTTGTCTCGGTTCACCTCCGTAAACTCCCGGCTGCGACCGCGCCGCAACGCACCAGCACCTCTTGCCACGGAGGACCCACGAATGACTGCTCTGAGCCGACGGACCGTCATCAAGGGGGCGACCGCCGCCGCGGGTCTCTCCCTCCTTCCGACGCCGGCCTCGGCAGCGGCGAGCCGCGTCCCGTTGACGAGGGAGGAGCACCGAGTCGTCGTCATCGGCTCCGGGTTCGGCGGCGGTGTCACGGCGCTGCGGCTCGCGCAGGCCGGGGTGCCCGTGCTCGTCTTGGAGCGCGGGATCCGATGGCCCACCGGTCCCAACGCGGAGACGTTTCCCCACCCCACCTCACCGGACAAGCGAATCTTCTGGCTAGGCTCGGCTCCCTCGCTGTTCGGGATCGTGTCGTTGCCCTTCGAGCGGTACACCGGCCTGCTGGAGCGGGTGCCCGGCATCGGGATGGACATCATGTGCGCCGCCGGAGTCGGCGGTGGTTCCCTGATCTATCAAGGCATGACTCTTCAGCCCGATGAGGGCGTGTTCAACGCCAACTTCCCGGAGCAGCTCGACTACTCCCGCATGGACCACGTGTACTACCCGCGCGTCGCCGGCATGCTCCAACTGGGGACCGCACCCGATGAGCTGATCAACAGCAGGACCTACAAGGCGTCGCGCGTGTTCGCCCGCAACGCCGAACAGGCCGGCTACGCGGTGTCGAAGATTCCGATGCCGATCGACTGGACCTACGCGTTGCGGGAGCTGAAGGGCGAGATGAAGCCGTCCTACACCAACGGCGACTGCAGTCTGGGGGTGAACAATGGTGGCAAGCACTCGGTCGACGTCACCTACATCGCGAGCGCGGAAGCCACCGGCCGCTGCACGGTCGCGACGCTGCACAACGTCACGGACGTCGCGCTGGCCAAGGACGGTCGCTGGCAGATCCTCGTCGACCGCATCAGCACCGACGGCACGGTGCTCGAGAAGAAGGTCATCACGGCCAACGCACTGGTCATGGCCGCCGGGACGGCCAACACCACAAAGCTGCTGATGCGCGCGGCGGCCGGTGGCGGCATCCCGGACATGCCGGATGGTCTGGGCACGAACTGGGGTTCCAACGGGGACCGCATCTACACCTGGACGAACTTCGCGGACGACTTCGGCTCACCGCAAGGCGGGCCGGTCGTCTACGGCAGCAAGGAATGGAACGACCCGACGCGGGCCAACACCGTCATTCAGGCCTCGCTTCCGCCGCTGCCCAACCTGCGTACCACGATGCTGGTCGGCTACGGCGTGAGCCAAGGACGGGGCCACTTCGTCTACGACTCGGTCAAGGACGATGCCGTGCTGCACTGGCCGGCCAACGCCGACGCCGCGTTGGCCGAGCGTATCCACACGAGGGTCACGCGCATCGCCGGCGCAGCCGCCGCCGAACTCGACACGACAACCCTCGTACCCAGCACCTGGCACCCGCTCGGAGGCGCCTCCATGGGCACGGTCTGCGACCTTGCCGGCCGAGTCCTCGGGCACCGCGGGCTGTACGTGCTCGACGGGGCCTTGATGCCGGGGAACACCGCGGCGTGCAACCCGTCCATGACCATCGCAGCCGTCGCCGAGCGGGCGATGGACGAGATCATCGCCCAGGACGTGGACGTCGTCTTCTGACCGGCACCGAACCCGTCGCCCTGGCACCCACGCTCCAAGAGGGGCCGGCCCGACGCGGACCTGGAGGCGAGCTGCGCGAAGGTGGGGCCGCTGCGTAGGGGGCCAGGCTCATCGAAGGGCTGGCCCCGGAGCGGCGACCGCCTGCTCGTGGGACAGGGGCACCCACTGGAAGCGGCCTCATGCGCCGCTCGCCCAAGACCTCGAGCGCGACACCTCAGCATGGGAGACGGCCCGGAGACTTGCCGGACGGGGGCTGGTTCCGGACCGCACAACTGGTCCCGCGGGTCGATCCTCGTGCCGTGCTGCGCCAGTAGACGCCGTGGTCAGCAAGAGCTTTCGTGGCGGAGGCAACCTTGCGTACAGTTCGTGGCCGAATTGTGTCGGGCCTAAGGACGGCTCCACATAAGGGTGTTGACTTCGAGGCCATCCGCGTTCTCGGGTGACACCCGTGGCCCATAGGACGCAGTAGAAGTTGACCCCGTCATGAGGGTCGACAGGCCCGCCCTCTGGGGGAGGTATGCGGGCTTGGCGCGCAGGGTCAGGTTGGTATCCCCGTGCCGGCCTGACCCTGCGCGCACCGGCGGCCGGGGCGACGCGGAACCACCGTTGTGCGGCAGGCGAATTCAGAGCCTGGTCAAGGGCTGCTTCACCCTCGGAAGTGGCAGCTCAAGCGCATCCCCGGGGCTCGGGTGCGGTGCAGGCTGGCTTGTCAGACCCTGTCGCTAGCGTTCGCATCCATGGGAATCCACTGCGAGTACGTTCGTTTGTCGCCTGCTGATCTGGAGCGATCGCTGGCTGATCCCTCCTGGGCAGATCAGGCAGTCAGCGATTGCCGGTCGCCGCGGAGCCATCCCTGGAAGATGTCGATGAACGCCCCGGGATACTCGTCGGGGAGCCGGGTCTCGCGTTCGAGGCCGGCCGCGGTCTCGGGTGGAATGTCGATGTCCAGTGACGCCAGGTTGTCGTCCAGTTGCGCCATGGTGCGGGCTCCGATGATGACGGAGGTAACGGGCCTGGTCCGCTGCCACGCGAGCGCCAGCTGCGCGGGTGTGCAGCCGATTTCGGACGCGGCCTTTTCCACGACGGCGGCCACCCGGAATCCGCGGTCGTTCTTGAACAACGCGTCGATGGCGACCTCGCGCTGTCCCAGCCGGGTGTCCGCCTGGCGGCCGGGTTTGACCTTGCCGGTCAGCATCCCGGCTGCCAGCGGGCTCCAGCCGACGAAGCCCAGGCCCTCTTCGTCCAGAAGCTGGAAGTGCTCGCGCTCCAGGCCTCGCACGATGAGGTTGTACTGCCCCTGGAAGGCGACGAACCGGTCCACGCCCAGCCGGTCACAGATTCCCAGCGCCTTCATCAGCCGGTAGGAGCGCAGGTTCGACGCGCCGATATGGAGTACCTTTCCGGCGCGCACGAGTTCACCCAGTGCCGAGATCGTCTCTTCCAACGGGGTCGCCGTGTCGTCGACGTGCACCCAGTACACGTCGATGTGGTCGGTGTTCAGCCGCCGCAGGCTGGACTCGCACGCCGCTCTGATGTGCTTGCGTCCTGTCCCGCGGTCATGCGGTCCACGGCCGACCGGCAGGCCGACCTTGGTGCCGAGGACGACCTGCGCGCGCTTTCCGCGCAGGGCCCTTCCGCAGATCTCCTCGGAGGTCCCGTAGGCGTCGGCGGTGTCGATGAAGTTCCCGCCCGCGTCGAGGTAGCGGTGTACGAGCGCGGTAGCGGTCGCCTCGTCGCACCCCCACCCCTTCATGCCGAACGTCATCGCGCCAAGCGCGAGTTCGGAGACGTACAGGCCGCTGCGGCCGAGGCGCCGCATCCGCATGCCGCTCACACCGCCTCCGCGGACTGGTCGATGACCCAGCGCACCATGCGGCGCATGGGCTCGGTGCCGTCGTGCGGCATGCCGAACGTCTGCTCGCGGTCGGCCTGGGACTGCTGGTGGAACGACGTGCCCAGCGGCAGCGTGCGTTGCACGCCGTGGAGTGCAAGGTCGTCGCGCAGTCGCTCGCGCAGTGCTTCGGGGTAGATGCCGACCGTCTGCGTCTCCTCGCTGACCCAGCGCGGTACGCGGCTGATGTCCGGCACCGGGACGAGGTTGACCACGCGATTGGCCAGGCGGTCGGCGAACTCCACCGGTTCGTCCGCGGTCCGGGAGACCACGACGCCTGCACTGGCCGTGTCCCCGATCACCCGGTAGAACTCGTCGTCGAGCGCCAGGGCCCGCATCTCGTCCTCGAGGTCCGGATCGGGGCGCTTGGGCGCGGTGGACTCGTGCGGGGGGAGGGCGAGGAAGGCCTGGTGTACCGCCGTACCGAAGGCCTCCAGACGCTCTAGGTCCTCTTCACCGTCGTCGCATTCGACGTACACGACACGTGTGCTGGAGCACGCGGTCTGGTTCATGCGTCCGGCCATGAGTGCGACGCCGAGAGCCGCTTGACGCATGGCGGCGGTGTCTTCGAGTGCCTCGTGGCCGACGATCGAGATCGACAGCTTCGGGTTCATGGCGATGAGTTCGATGCCGGGGACGAGGTATTTCTGGATGTGCGTCATCGAGGCCATGCCGCCCCACGCGGTGAGCTTCTCGATCCGCGAGGGCCGGATGACCTGTCGCTCGATCTCCTCGTCGCCGCCCTTCCAGTACGCGACGGCGAAGTGCTTGGTGACCGGGTGGTCCGGGTCGAGTTCGACCATCGTGCGCAGGATCGCCGGTGCGGTGAACGGGTCGTTGGAGGGCGTCTTGATCAGGCAGTCCGCCTTCGTCAGTGCCGCGCGGATCACCGTCAGACCGGCGGTGACCGGCACGTTCCCGGCGATGATGTGCAGGTGGCGGGTGCCGACGGCGCGGATGCGGATCGTCGAGGTGCCGGGGCGGCCCTGTTCGACCCAGCCGTCGAGGTAGGCCTTGCCCACCATCCTGTCGACCTGGCCGCTGAGCCGGTCGCGGTGGAACATGGCGGGGAACTGCTCGTACACCGGCCGCAGGACGGGCGCGGTCATCTCGCCGGCGTCCAGTGCGAGCCGGAACGCCGTCTGCATCAGCGGGTTCTTGTCGATGTCCAGGCGCGGCCCCAACTCGGCGAGGAAGTCGATGATCTCGTCGATCGGTGTCGCCTGCAGGTCACGCAGGTCGCCGGGATCCCTGAGGACGAGGTCGCCGGCGTACTTGCGGGGGTCCGCCTGCCGGAACCGGGCGCCGGCCCGGCCTCCGAACTCCAGGGCGTCGTCGCCGGGTTCGATGACGCGTCCCCGAATGACGATCGGTATGTCGAGAGCCGGCGCCGCGTCTGTTTCCGCGGTCGCCGCTGCTTCAGTGGTCACGTTGGTCTTTGTGGTCACGGTGGGCTCGGCTCCTCAGGTCCCGCTGACGTAGTCCATGAAGTCGCTGTACGCCTTGGCGGTCCCGGCGCAGGTGATCTTGTCGTCGCCGCCAGCCATCTCGGCGAACCGGACGATGTCGTCGCTGATACGCGGGCCCTTCCAGCCGCAGGCGCAGTCCTCGTCCCAGTGGATGGTCACGCGGTCGCCGGAGATGAATCCGCCCCAGTAGGTCTCGGCCAGCAGATCGAACAGCGCCAGCCGCCCGGTCTGCACCCCCTTCCTCTGGTAGGGCACGGCGTCCTCGTCGAGCACGATCGGGATGGTGTGCGGCAGGAAGTGGTAGTAGTCCTCGGTGCACTTCGGCGCTGTGCCCATGCACTCGGACATGCCGTACAGGCTGGCGATGCGATCGATGCCGAAGAACTCGGTGAGCAGCCGCCGCCAGTCGTCGGGGGCGTCCTTGTAGCCCTTCATGCCGCCGCCGGCCATGAGGAGGGAATCGGGCGCGAAGTCGCAGACGACTCCGTTCTCGCGCCCCTTCAGCGCGAGCCGCACCAGGTCGGCGGAGGTGCCGCCGACGCGTACACGCTTGCCGCGGAACTCCTCGGCGAGGCTGGCGAACCAACGCTGGAGATCGTCGTCGCGGTGGCGGCTCGCCTCGATGAGCTGCCTGCGCTCCTCGAGCAGCTGAGTATCGATCTCGAGCGTGGCGAGCTCGCCGCGCTCTTCCGCCGCCTGGAGCCGACCGGCGAGGGAGAGCAGGTCGGACGAGAGCGGGTAGTCGTACAGCATGTGACGGCCTGCTTCGCCCCCGGCGGAACCTTCGGCGAAGAGCCGGCCCATCTTCGTCATCATCTGGTGGCCTGAGCGGTAACCGGCCGAGAAGGTGGGGATCTTCACCTTCCGGATGTCGATGCCGATCGCGGCATGCATGGCCTCGAAGTACGCGTTGCTCCACGCGGGCCACTCCGTGCGCGACCGCGGAATGAAGCTCAACTTGCCCGTCGTGCCGGTGGAATGACCGATGATCATTCCGTGCTCGTCCAGCCGGGTGAGCCACGCGTCGACTGAATTCACGCCGTCGAGGGGCACCTTGGTGATGTCGTGCAGGGTCAGTCGCCGCAGCCACTTCGTCAGGCGGGTGAACTGCCGCTTCTCGATGAGGCTCAGCGGATAGCTCTTGTAGACGCGATGGTCGAACAGGAGCGGCACGACGTCGGGGACCGTCTCGATGCGGTCGACGCCCTGGCGGGCCGCCAGTTTGTCCAGTGCTTCGACGGCCGGGCGGAGCGTTTCGAAGCGCCGGACGAGCGCTTCGCGCTGGGCCTCCTCGACGTCGGCTTTGCGCAGGGAGAGCAGCACGTCGAAGGGCTGCTGCGTCCATGCGGCCACGTTGTCGGGATCCAGGGACGTGAGCTGTTCGGTGGTGCCCATCGATTGCCCCCTCTGTATGCGGGATGGCGTCGCTCGATAAATATACGTTGCCGTATACTTAAGTCAATGGTCCCTATACTCCTGCCGATGAGCGCACCTCGTACGACACGCACCCGCGTCGGCCGTCCGTCCCAGGCCGAAGCGGCCCGGCTCGCGGAGCGGCTGCGGAAGGCCGCGTTCGAGACGTTCCTCGAGTGCGGCTTCGACGCAACGACGATGGAGGCCGTGGCGCGCGCTGCGGATGTCACCAAGCGCACGCTCTACGCCCGGTATCCCGACAAGCGGGCGCTGTTCGCGGATGTCACGTCGTGGGCGCTGGCCCGCCGGCACGGTGACGAGCCGCTGCCCGAGATCGAGGGCGACGATCTGGCCGCAGGGCTGACCGCGATCGCCCGGGCGACGCTGGCCCGTGCGGTCGACCCGGACATCGTGCGTATCAGCCGGATGGCGATGACGGAGTCGGCGCGCTTTCCCGAGTTCGCGCGGAGCGCGCAGACGTTGGCCTGGTCGCCGCGGATGCGGGCGGTCATGGATCTGCTGCGCCGGCACGCGGACTCGGGGGCCGTCGTCGTGGACGACATCGAGATCGCCGCCGAGCAGTTCCTTGCGCTCGTCGCGGCGGTTCCCGCCCGACTGGCGGCGTTCGGCGTCACCCGCGCGCCCGAGGTGGAGGAGCGGCACGTGCAGCACGCCGTTGCGCTGTTCCTGCGCGGCGTGCTGCCGCGTTAGGCGGTCCGCCTCTGCCACGTGCTAGGCAGTAGGCGGGAGAGGGAAGTGGCATGCCGCGTACTGGCCGGGGCGGACCTCGTGGATCTGTGGCTCTTCGGTGGCGCAGCGGTCCTGGGCCAGTGGGCAGCGGGTTCGGAACCGGCAGCCTTGGGGAGGCGACAGGGGTGAGGGCACGTCGCCTTCGAGAGCGGGGCCGGCGAAGCCCTTGTCGGGGTCGGTCAGCGGAACCGAGTCGAGCAGAGCCCGGGTATAGGGGTGGGCTGGGCTGTCGTAGATCTCGGCGGAGTCGCCGAACTCGCAGACCTTGCCCAGGTACATGACCATGACGTTGTCGCTGATGGAGCGCACGACCCCGAGGTCGTGGGCGATGAACACGACGGTCAGGTCGTACTCGGCTTTGAGCGCCTCGATGAGGTTGAGGATCTGCGCTTGAACCGACACGTCCAGGGCGGACACCGGTTCGTCGCAGATCAGGAGACGTGGGCCCAGGGCAAGGGCGCGGGCGATCGCGACGCGTTGGGCCTGGCCGCCGGAGAGCTGCCGGGGCAGCATGTCGGCGAACCGTTCGCCGTCCAGGCCTACCTGGGTCAGGACGGTGGCCGACGCCGTGGCCTGCTCGTCCGCCGGGATGCCCGCGATCGCCAGGCCCTCGACGACGATGTCCTTGACCGGGCGGCGCGGGTTCAGCGAGGCCACCGGGTCCTGGAAGATCATCTGCATCTGGCGGCGCAGCGCGCGCATACGGCGCTCGTCGGCCTGCTCGATCCACTCGCCCGCGAACCTGATGCGCCCGGCGGTCACTCGGTCAAGCCGCAGTACCGCCCGCCCGGTCGTGGACTTGCCGCACCCGGACTCGCCCACGATCCCGAGCGTCTCCCCGGGCAGCACATCGAAGCTGACCTTGGAGACCGCCTGCACGGTCCCCGCCTTGCCGGGGTACTCGACGACCAGGTCCTCCACGCTGAGCAGCGCCTTGTCGCCGCGCAGGTGTGCGGTGCCGCTACCGGCCAAGGGGATCGCCTCCAGAAGCGAGCGTCGTGGGTGCCGCGGGTCCTTCCGCCGGCTTGGCGCAGGCGACATGGTGGTCGGGGCCGACCGGTTCCAGGTTCGGGGCGAGGTCGTGGCATTCCTCGGCGGCGTACGTGCAGCGCGCCGCGAAGCGGCAGCCCTCCGGTGGCTTCGTCGGATCCGGGAGCGAGCCGGGGATCAGGCGCAGGGGGGTGTGCCGCTTGTGGTCGAGAGTGGGGGTGGCCTCCAGCAGCGCCCGGGTGTACCGGTGCCGGGGTGCGTCGAAGACCTCGCGGGTGGAGCCGGTCTCGGCAAGCCGGCCTGCGTACATGACGGCCACCCGGTCGGTGCGTCCGGCGACGACCGCGAGGTCATGGCTGATCAGGATCAGGGACATGCTCCGCTCCCGCTGCACCCGGCGCAGCAGGTCCAGGATCTGCCGTTGGACCGTCACATCGAGTGCGGTGGTCGGCTCGTCGGCTATCAGCAGGTCGGGTTCGCAGGCCAGGGCGATGGCGATCATCACCCGCTGGCGCATGCCGCCGGACAGTTCGTGCGGGTAGTTCCGCAGCCGCCGCTCCGGGTCGGGCACACCGACCTCCCGCAGGAGGCCGACCGCCCGGTCGCGGGCCTCGGACCGGCCGACGCCCAGCTGCCGGCGCATCCCCTCGGTCAGCTGGCGTTCGACCCGCACGACCGGGTTGAGGGAGCGGCCAGGGTCCTGGAAGACCATGGCGATCTGCTTCCCCCACACCTCCGACCGCTCCTTGCGGGAGAGGGACAGCAGGTCGCGCCCCTGGAAGAACACCTCTCCCGAGCTTGCGGACCGCGGCGGCAGCAGGCCCATGAGAGCCCGGGCCATGACCGACTTACCGGACCCGGACTCCCCCACCACGCCCAGGGCCTGGGCCCGTTCGACGTCCAGGGACACATCGTCCACCGCGCGCACGGTCCCCCGCGGGGTGCCGATGTGGGTGTGCAGATGGCTCACCCGCAGCAGGGGCTGGGTACTCACGGCCTGTGGCGGCCTCTCGTCCGACATGCTGCTCCCTCTACCGAGCGGATGGTGGAACGGGGGTCCGGAAGTCACCGGGCGGGCATGGCTACTTCGCGATCCACAGCTCCTCGGGCAGCAGCGAGCCCTCGCCGTACAGGACGATGCCGTGGACGTTCTTGCCTGTCACGGCGCTCGGCGCGGAGCGGCCGATGAAGACCCCCGGGGCGACTTCGGCCAGTCGCTCCTGCACCGCCTTGTACGCGGCCTTCCGCTCCTCTGTGGAGGTGGCAGTACGTCCCTTCTGCAGGGCGGCGTTCAGCGCGTCGTCGTCGATGCCGGACATGTTGGCGCGGGAGCCGCCGTGGAAGGCGCTGTACAGCCGGGTCTCCGGGTCGATGAAGTTGGCGGAGCTGACCAGCATGTCGAAGTCGTGCGTGGCGTGCAGGGCGAGGTTGTCCGCGTAGTCGATCACCTTGACCTTGACCTCGACGTTCTTGAACCGGCTCAGCTGGGTCTGCAGGCTCTCCGCCATGGCCCTGTTCTCCGTGGAGGGGAAGGTCTTGAAGGTGAAGGACACCGGCTTTCCGTCGGCCGCGAGTTCGTCGAAGAGCTTCTGCGCGGCTTCCCGGTTCGTCTGCGTCAGCTTGATGTCCGAGTAGAACGGCGAGGTCTTCTCGAAGAGCGTGTCCGCGGCCTTGCCCTCGCCGTTGTAGACGGCCTGCTTCATCGTCTCGAAGTCGAATGCCGTGGCGACGGCCTTGCGCGCCCGGACGTCGTCGAACGGCGCCCTGCGGGTGTTCATGGCCATATACATGCCGCCGTTGAGCGGTGCGGTGGCGGTGGGGTATCCCGCGTCAGCCGACTTGGCGAGGTTCTTCCAGTTCGTCTCGATCGCCACGTCGGCGCCGCTGCTCATCAGGGTGTCGATCCGCTGCTTGGTGTCCAGGGCCGGGCGAATGGTGAAGCCGTCGAGGTAGGGCTTGGCTGCGTCGTAGTAGCCGGGGTTCTTGGCCAGTTCGATGGAGGCTTGCCGCGTCCACTTCTTGAGGGTGTAGGGGCCCGCGCCGACCGGCTTGGCGTCGAACGCCTGCCGGCCCGCCTTCAGCGCCTTCGGGGATGCGATCCAGTTCAGCGTGGTGGAGAGCACCGCCTGCGCGTAGCTCGGGACCGGCTGGGTCATGGTGACCTTGAGCGTGGTGGCGTCCACCACCTTCGTCGAGGCCATCAGCGACGCCTCCTGGATGGTGGACGACCCGATGGCCGGGTCCTTGGTGCGGTCCCAGTTGAACTTCACCGCCGCGGCGTCCAGCGGAGTCCCGTCGGAGAATTTCAGCCCGTCACGCAGCTTCAGCTCGAAGGTCTTTCCGCCGTCCTCGGTGGTGAAGGCCTCGGCCATCTTGTACTGGACCTTGCCGGTCCGCGTGTCATTGATCATCAGCGTGCCGTACAGGGCGTTGCCCACGAAGCCGCCTGTCACCCATGAGTTGCCTATGAGGGCGGGGTCCAGGCTTCGTGGCTCGCTGAGTTGCAGGACGCGCGCGGTGCCGCCGGAGACGGGCTTGCCCGCGGAGGCGGTGGAGCCTGACGAGGTGCCGGAGCCGGATCCTCCGCCGCACGCCGTCGACAGGAGGAGCAGGGTGGTGCCGCAGGCCGCGGCGAGGTGAGCGAAGCGTCCATGTCGTCGGATCATCGTCGACCCTTCCTGAGCGGTGGGATGGGGACCTGACGGTTCTCGCTCTCCCGCATCACGGAGAGGGAGGGGCGGGTTTGTCGTGGAGCGCGTGCCGGGCTGCGGCCCCGGGGGGCCGCCGGTCAGCCGCGCAGCGTGCGGTCGAACCGGTGGCGCAGGTGGTCGCCGGCCTGGTTCAGCGCGAAGACGGTCAGGAAGATGACAAGGGACGGGACGAACACCATGTGCGGCGATTCCGCGATGGAGTCCTTGCCTTCGGCGATCATCCCGCCCCAGCTGGGGCGAGGCGGTGGGATCCCCAGGCCGAGGAAGCTCAGTGAGCCCTCGGCCACGATCAGCGCGGCCATCACGACCGGGAGGTACGCGCCCAGCGTGGGCAGGACGTTGGGCATGATCTCCCGGGTCAGCACGCGCCGGTGCCCCGCGCCCATGTTGCGCGCGGCCAAAACGAAGTCCCTGGCCGCCCATGCAAGGGTGTTGGCCCGGCCCAGACGGATGTACGAGGGGACGATCAGCAGCGTCAGGCCCACCAGCAGGGTGCGCACGCTCGGGGTCAGAATCGACGAGAGGGCCAGCAGGAGGATCAGCGGCGGGAAGGCGAGCATCGCGTCGGCCACCAGCCGCACCAAGGAGTCGGCGCGCTTGCCGAAATAGCCGGCAGGCATGCCCAGGGCGGTTCCGATGCCCGCGCCGACCAGTCCGGCGGCGGCGCCCACCACGAGGGAGACCTGCGCCCCGTACGCACACCGGGACAGGATGGACCGGCCCTGGCTGTCGGTGCCCAGGAGCAAGTCCAACGAGCCGAGCTGCGGGGCCTGCCGCGGTGGGCCGACCGGGACCGCATAGGACGCCAAGGGCAGCATGCCGGCCAGCAGCGCCACCGCGACCACGGCGAACAGCCAGCCGTACGACAGGTACACCACCACCGAGCGCGGCTCGCTGACCCGCGGTACCACCGGCTCGCGTGCGCCGTCGCCCCAGGAAGCGGCGGCCTCGGGTGCGGACTTCACATCCGACTGCGTCATGCCTTGGCCGCCTTTCTGACGCGCGGGTCGATGAGCCCGTAGCTCAGGTCGACCAGCATGTTGACCACGACGTAGACCACCGCGATGAACACGACGATTCCCTGCACCGTCACCACGTCCCGG
Source organism: Streptomyces sp. NPDC002896 (assembly GCF_040295225.1). Taxonomy (NCBI): domain Bacteria; kingdom Bacillati; phylum Actinomycetota; class Actinomycetes; order Kitasatosporales; family Streptomycetaceae; genus Streptomyces; species Streptomyces sp. NPDC002896. The sequence goes on from NZ_JBEOVA010000018.1 coordinate 147,581, forward strand.
GACGTGATCGAGGACGCCAGCAGCTGCCCGAGACCGGGCAGAGTGAAGAGCGTCTCGACGATGACCGTCCCGCCGATCAGCCGTCCCAGGTTGATGCCCGCGAGCGTGACCAGCGAGAAGGAGGACGGGCGCAGGGCGTGCCGGAACATCACGTACCTGCCGCTCATGCCTTTGGCCCGCGCCGCTCCGACGAAGTCCTCCCCCAGCGTCCCGATCAGGTCGGTGCGCAGCAGCCGGTGGAACGCCGCGATCTCCGTCAGGGCGATGGCCACCGTCGGCAGCACGGCGCCGCGCAGGTTGGCCCCGATGCCGTCACCGGCCGGCGCCCATCCCGTCACGGGGAACCAGCCGAGCTGGAGGGCGAAGACATAGATCAGCACCGGGCCGGCGATGAACGCGGGCACCGAGAGGAAGACCGACGACACCGCGTTGATCAGCCGGTCCACCGGGCTTCCGGGGCGCACGGCCGAGGCGACGGCCAACAGCACCGCGACAGCGAGAGCGAGCACCAGAGCCATCGCCGCCAACTGCAGGGTGACCGGCAGCCTCTCCACGATCGCAGTGCTGACGGGCTGCCCCGTCACCGGCGAGTTCCCCAGGTCGCCTTGGACCGCCGCGGTGAGCCAGTCCCAGTACTGCGCCCACAGCGGCTGGTCGAGCCCGAGCTGGGTTTCCATCGCCTTGACGGTCTCGGGCGTCGCGTCCGGCCCGAGAACGACCTCCGCCACCGAGCCCGGAGCGAGGCTCAGCAGCAGCGTCACCCCCATCGTGACCAGCAGTACGACCAGGAGGCTTCGACCCACACGTCTCACAACGGGAAGCACCATGCGACTCGCTTTCCTCAGGCGAAGCGGGCCGAGCGGCCGGGTGCCTGCGCACCCCTCCGCTCTTCCTAGGGCATTGGTTCTGCGCACCGCTCTCCCGGGGCGGTGGCGGCACGTCCGGCCATATCCATGACCGTGCTGAGCAGTACGCGGTGTTGCGACCGGAAGGGATCACCGGCGGAGCATGCCGACTGCCGCCCCGTGGGCGCGCCCCGGCGGAGACCGGTTGCCGCACCCCCGCAGCTGCGGCGGCCGGTGAGCACGGCAGCGGTGAGCGGCCCATCCAGGGCGCGCAACACCACTACCGGGGTGCCTGCTGCCACGCTCGTGGGGTCACCGACGATCGCGGCAGCCGCCGGGATACGGGCCCGTCCTGGCACGTCATCCCCGCGAGGGCAGACGTAAACGCCGACCCCCACAAAAGAGAACCCTACTCTCCTCCTCGTATAGCGCCAATACCGCTGCAAGCGGCAACCGGCCGCGCCGCCGTCTCAGACTCGGACGCCGGTCCCGTGGATGCCGTGCTGGTCGATGAGCGCAAGCTCCTCTTCGGTGAACGGCGGGAAGTCCAACGCCTTGAGGTTGTGGTCCAACTGCCAGGTCGAGCTCGCGCCGATGAGCGCACTGGTCACCTGTGGCTGACGCAGCACCCATTGCAGCGCGAGCTGCGCCAGTGACTGTCCGCGCTGCTGGGCGATCTCGTTGAGCGCCGTTGCTCGTTCGCGGTAGGTGTCATCGATGTCGGCCGGTGACAGGAAGGTGCTGTTCTGGGCTCGGGCACCCTGGGGGATCGTGCCGTCGAGGTACTTGTTGGTCAGCAGCCCCTGAGCGAGGGGGCTGTAGACGATGAGGCCGAAGCCGTCTTCGGCGGCGAGCTTGAGCAGACCGTTGAGTTCCGGGCGACGATCGAAGATCGAGTACCTCGGCTGGTGGACCAGCAGCGGGACCCCTGCCTGGCGGAGCAACTCGGCCGCTTCGTGGGCACGCTCGGTGGTGTAGTTGGAGATGCCCGCGTACAGCGCCTTGCCGGACTGGACCGCGGTGACCAGCGCTCCGACGGTCTCCTCCAGCGGCGTGGAGAGGTCGGGGCTGTGGCTGTAGAAGATGTCGACGTAATCGGTGCCGAGGTCTCGCAGGCTGTGGTCGAGCGAGGCCAGCAGCGACTTGCGGGAGCCGCCCTTGAGGTAGGGGCTGGAGCCGATCGGGTTGCCGGCCTTGGTCGACAGGATCAGCTCGTCCCGGTAGGGCGCGAGGTCCCTACGCAGCACCGTGCCGAAGAACTTCTCGGCGGCGCGGGGCGGCGGACCGTAGCGGTTGGCGTTGTCGAAGTGGGTGATCCCGAGGTCGAAGGCGTGCAGCACGATCTCACGCTGGGTCTCGTAGGGATGGTCGGTCCCGAACTTCTGCCAGAGACCGAAGGAGAACGCGGGCAGGTCGAGTCCCGAGTTCCCGGTACGGCGGTACTCCAGCTTCTCGTAGCGGTCGTCCGCCGCGTGGTAAGTCTCGAAGGGTCCGGAGGCAGCCATTTGAATCAGTTTCCGTTCAGAACGTCAGAGGGTGTGTCAGAGGTCATCAGAGGTCAAGGGCGGGAGCGACGCCGGGCGGCCGGGGCGAGAGCCGTCAAGTCGCGTTCCGGGCACGCGGAATGAGCTCATTGACATTCTGAACGATCACGCAGAGACTCGATCACATGCGTGAGGTCCTGGAGGTTCTGCTCCTGACAAAGGAGCGTTGTGTCGACCTCGTCCGCGTGTCCAGCGCACGCTGTTGATCTCCCAACCGCACTCGATACGTCGCCGCAGATCGGGCAGGGTGCGTTGATCGTCGACGACCGCCATGCCGTCAGGGACTGGTTCCGGACGCAGCACGCGACTGGGCAGTGACCCGGCGGGCTAGCGAAACGTAAGTCGACGGACGTCAGTCCGGCTCCCTCTTCATCGAGCAGTGAACCGCGCACGTTGCCGAGCTGCGCGAGCGCGCGTAACCCCTGTCTGACGAAGCTCTCACCCATCGACCGGGACGACCGCCTTCAGGAGAGCCTCGAACTCGAGGCCGCGGCAGGAGAAACGCCAATGCCGCAGCGCGAGGCCTCGGCAAGGTCGGTCTCTCCCGCCCTCTGACGCCTTCGTCGTGCGGTAACGCCCGCAGCCCGGGCGCGACGGCACGCGTGCCGACATTCATCGCCCGCGCACGCACGCCTCACTCCCCCATAACCGACACAAACCGGCATCCCGCCGACACCGGCCAACCAGCGATCGGAAGCATGATGAGCCTGGAATTTCTCTGGTACATCCCCAACACCGTCGAACCGGGCCACCGTGGCGACGACACGACCTCTGGCTGGGGATCCATCGAGTATTCGACGGACCTCGCCCGTACGGCAGAAGACCACGGCTGGGGCGGCGCCCTGCTCGGCACCGGATGGGGACGCCCGGACACCTTCACCGTAGCCACGGCTCTGGCGGCCCGGACCACGACGTTCAAGCCCCTGATCGCGATTCGTCCTGGCTATTGGCAGCCGGCTCATTTCGCCGGCGCGGCGGCGACGCTCGACCAACTCAGTCGTGGACGCGTCCTCGTCAACATCGTCAGCGGACTGGACAACCTGGCCGCGTACGGCGACACACGTATCGACCCAGCGCAACGGTACGCCCGCACACAGGAGTTCTTGCATCTCGTGCGGCGCCTCTGGACCGAAGAGGACGTCACGTTCAAGGGCGAGCATTTCCAGGTCACCGGGTCCACCGTCGCGCCACGCCCGTACGGCACCGATGAGCGGCCGCATCCGACGCTCTATTTCGGCGGCGCATCTGAAGCCGCAGAGCGGGTGTCGGCAGCAGAGGCCGATGTTCAGCTCTTCTGGGGTGAGCCACTCGACGGGCTCGCCCAACGCATCGACCGGCTCAAGACGTTGAGCGAGCAGGTGGACCGCAGGCACAAGCCCCTTGAGTTCGGGCTGCGGATCACGACACTCGTGCGCGACACCACCGAGGAAGCATGGCGCGACGCCGAGGCGAAGGTCGCGAAGATGGCCGCAAGCGCCGGCACGACCACCTGGACGGGAAACCGCAAGACCGCAGTCGGGCAGCAGCGCCTCTTCGATCTTGCCGAGCGCGGCGAGGTGCTCGACACCTGCCTCTACACCACCCCCGGCAGGTTCGGCGGCGGCGGAGCGGGAACCACGTGGCTCGTCGGCTCCGCCGACGACGTCGCCACGGCGCTGCACAACTACCGCAAGCTCGGCATCACCCACTTCGTCCTGTCCGACACCCCCTATAAGCAGGAGATCGGTCGCATCGGCGACCAACTGCTTCCCAGGCTGCGCGAACCGGCCGGGTGACGAGCATGGCACCGTCGTACGCGGCTCCGACAGGCCGGCCGTCGGAGCCGCGGCACCTCCGGCGCCCTCCACAGCTTGTTCAGCGAACCTGCGCAGGTAGTACCCCGGGCCGTGCCTCCATCACGGACTGGGGGCCTCCCCCGGGGCCGCGACTGTCGCAACGAACGACGTCGGAGGCCACGGCGTCACGTCGGTGATTGCGCCGAGAGCGTCTGAGTGAACGGGGTGACGGGCCGCTCCAGGCGTTCGCCGTCGACGGTGATGTCGACCGCCTCGTTGTAGAAGGCGAGGAGTCCCTTGATGGCGCCCACCGCGGGGAGCGGGTCCGCGTAGCTCCAGACGACGTTCGGCGGAACATCGGCCTCGCTCCGCCACGACCAGTACGCGGCGGTTCCCTTGTACGGGCAGCCGGTGCTGTGGCCGGTGGGTTCGAGCAGGTCGAGGCGGACGTCCTCGCGCGGGATGTAGTACCGCGTCGGCAGGCCGGTCTCGAAGAGCAGGACCGGGCGGTGGGTGTCCGCGACGACCGTGCCGTCGATCTCGACCACGACGTGACGGCTGCTGGGAACGGCGTCCACCCGCTTGTGCGGGTCGCGGGGGTGGATGAAGATCTCTTCCTCCTCCTCGTACCAGTGGTCGAGCCCCCGGCCGACGCGCCGGAACCACTCGAAGGCGATGTGGCCGGCCAGGTCCTCGGAGGGGAAGGTCCAGGCCGCGTTCTCCAGCAGGTCGCCGTCGACTTCGAGGTCGTAGAAGATCTGCGACCCGGTGTGGGTACCCGTCGGCGGGTTCTTCGCCGGGCGGAGCAGGTCCTCGCGGACCTCCTCGCGCGGGAAGGCGTAGAGCGGGACGGGCGATCCGGGCTCCCAGACGAGGACGGGGTGCCGACTGTCGACGACCGTCACCTCGCCCTTGCGGCCGCGCACCCAGCGCTCACTGGGATCCCACAGGAGGCCTTCGGGGGTGGTCCTGACGGCGCGGGTGGTGGGGATCGTGGTCATGACCGGTTCTCCTTCGGCTGGCTCACGCGGTGACTTCAGTTAGGCGCGGCTCTCCCGCCATGCGGCGACCTGCTCGGGGCGACCGAACACCCGGAGGTACTCGTCGACGTTGCTGCCGGCCCGCTCCCACACTGACACGGGTTCGAAGTCGGAGCCGTCCGGGTCGGCGAACGCCGGCAGCGGGTCCACGACCGTGTTGAGGCTCGGGGGGACGAACACCGCCGAGGAACGGCCCGTCACCGAGCCGCCGGCCACCGCGCGGTACCGCCCGAGCCGCAGCCGGCGCTCCGTCCAGTTTGTCAGCAGGGTGCCGGTGAACGCCTGGAGGGCGCCCGGCCGGCTGGCGCCGAGGGCGCCGCAGCGGGAGGCGGAAGCGCGGCGGCTGGCGGCCGCCTGCGAACTCGCCTCGACGACCACGGCCCGCGGCGGCGCGCTACGGCGGCCGTTAGTAGGGCGGCCCGTCTGCACAGCGCCTCCGAGCTCGTCTCCTGGCCGCGGCCCGATTCTCGGCTACGGTCCGGAGTCGCGCCGGCTGCGCTAAACGAACCCCAGCTTCCGCTTCGACCGTGGCTCGACCGACGCACTTGGGTCCCCGGCACGATGGGTGGTCATGCACCGTCGGGGCCGGGTGTGAAAGTCTCACTGCACACTAGTGGTCGGGCGGGCCGGCATCGGTTGCCGCACGGAATCGTGAACGAGAAGAGGCGGCGGCATGCGCATCGGACTGCTCGGTACAGGACCGTGGGCCGAGGCGGTCCATGCCCCCGCGTTGAGCGGGCATCGTGAGCTGGACTTCGTGGGGGTGTGGGGCAGGCGCGCGGACGCGGCCAGGGCCCTGGCCGACAGTCACGGCACACGCGCATACGAGGACGTCGACGCCCTGCTCGCCGAGGTGGACGCGGTCGCCATCGCGCTGCCACCCTCCGTACAGGCCCAACTCGCGGTGCGCGCCGCGCGGGCGCACTGTCATCTGCTGCTCGACAAGCCCCTCGCTACAAGCGTTGAGGAGGGGCGGGCCGTCGTCGAGGCGGCCGGACAGGCCGACGTCGCTTCGGTCGTCTTCTTCACCACCCGTTTCCAGACCGCCACGGAAGACTGGATCACCGAACAGGCCGCTGTGGACGGCTGGTTCACCGCACGCGCTGAGTGGCTCGGCTCGGTGTTCACCAGCGACAGCCCGTTCGCGGCGTCGCCATGGCGACGGGAAAAGGGCGCCCTGTGGGACGTCGGCCCTCACGCCCTGTCCGTACTGCTGCCGGTTCTCGGCGACGTCAAGCAGGTGGCGGCCACCGCACGCGGCCCGAAGGACACCGTCCACCTCGTCCTCGAACACATCAGCGGGGCGTCGAGCACCCTGACCCTCAGCCTCACCGCCCCACCCGCCGCTGCCGGTGCCACCGTCGAGCTGCGCGGAAAGGCGGGCGCAACCATCCTGCCCGCATCCTCCGAAGGACCGGTCCACGCTCTCACCCGAGCCGCTGACGCCCTCCTCGCCGCAGCCCGCACCGGCCGACCACACCCCTGCGACGCCGCTCTCGGACTACGAGTGACGGAGATACTCGCTGCAGCCGAAGCACAGTTGACCACCGGCATCAGGACGCGGTGACAGCGACGAATCTCGCCGGAGACGTGGCCCGCCGCGATCGACAAGGGATATCTGCAGGTCAGGCATGGTACGCACGGTGTGGTGGTCGCATAGTGATCTCCCCGTCCGAGACTGGAGGCCCCGAGACGCCTCCGACCGGCTGCCGGGCCGGAGTGACAGGGACGGACATGGTTGGGACTCCTGCGGAAGAGGGGAGATCGCGTCGATCGTCGACGAGCGTCCAGCTGGGCCCTGGCCAACCCGGCCGAGTACGCGCTGATCTTCGGCAGCCCTGTCCCCGGCTACACCGCCCCGCCGGACACCCTCCCCGCCGCCACCCGGACCCCACGGGCGCTGTTGCAGATCCTCATCGACGGCGTCCGTAGCGGCGCGCTGTCCGACACCGGCCCGGCCGGACTCCCGGACGACGTGCGCGCCGACTTCACCCGCATCCGGGAGGAGCACCTCCCCGACCTGCCCGAGGCACTGATGGCCCGCGGCTTCCTCGGCCGGACCCACCTGTTCGGCGCCGTCAGCTTCGAGGTGTTCGGCCAGTTCGACGAGGTCGTCGAGGCGCGGGATGCCTACTTCGACTTCCAGATGCGCCAGGTGGCCGAGTTGGTCGGGCTGTAGGCCCGTATCACCAGGTCGTCGCGACTGAGCGCAGCGCGGTCCAGGTGTCGCCCTCTCGGGCGTAGTCCATGGTCAGTTGCAGCCGCCAGTCGGCGTGCGTGCCGTAGACCGTCGCGTCGGTGACGATGCGGCCGACAAGGCGGGCCGTGTCGCCCTCGACGTCGATGGTCACGTTCTTCTCGACGACGCCGTGGTAGACGAACCGGCCGGCTCTCATCTGGGACAGCCACTCGGCCTTCGGCTGCTCGTACCCGGTGATGTGGGTGAGGGTGAACTTGTCGTCGAGGAGGTCGTCGAGAACGTCGGTGTCGCCGTCGGTCATCGCATGGAGGTGAGCGCGGTAAGCCGCGATGACCTCCTCGCGAGCGCTCTCGTCGGGTGATGCGTGCATGGTGGCTCCTCCCGTGGTGGTGGTCATTCGGCGGCTTCGCGTCGGGACAGCCGTACTTCCTCGATGTCGAGCTGCCGCTGGACCTGACGCAGCACGGTGTCGTCGATCTCGTGTTCGTCGCGGAGGCGGAGCACGGTGGCGCGTTTGTGGGCGAGGAGGGCCAGGCGCAGGGCGGTGTAGTGCCGGTCGTGGCGCAGGATGTCCTCGTCGTCGGTCTCGCCGCCGCCGGCATGGACGACGAGCAGGTGGGTCTCGTACTCCTGGCGCATGCGTTCGGCGACGGCCAGGTCGGTGCCCAGTTCGCCGGCGACTTCCGGGAGGGCCTTGAGGGCCTCCTCGATGGCGGTCGTCTCGGCGAGGAAGCGCTCCTCCTCGACGGAGGTGTCGCGGGGCAGTTTGGCCCAGCGCACCACGGCCGGCAGCAGCAGCCCCTGCACGACCAGCGTGGTGACGATGACCCCGGACGTGACGAAGACGATCGTGTCGCGGTCGGGGAACGGGGCGCCCGAGTCGAGCGTCGTCGGCACCGACAGGGCCACCGCCAGCGAGACCGCGCCCCTGAAGCCCGCGATCGAAGTGACCACCCGGGCGCGGTAGTTCATACGGCGCAGGCGCTGCTGCGGGCGGCGGTCGAGCAGGCGGATCAGGTACGGGACGGTGAAGTTGAAGGCGAAGCGCGCCGCGACGACCACGGCGGAGACCGCCCCGACGGCGATGAGGGCGTGGGTGAGGTCGGTGCCGTGCAGGCTGCGGACGGCCGCCTGCGCCTCCAGGCCGACGAGGACGAACAGAGAGCCGTTGAGCAGGAAGGTGGCCAGCGACCAGGACTCCTCCGCCTGGCGGCGCATCGCGGCCCCTGCCACGCGTGGCCCGGCCTGGCTCATGATCAGCCCCGCCACGACGGCCGCGAGCACGCCGGAGGCGTGGATCAGCTCGGCGAGCAGGTAGGCGGTGAACGGGGTGAGGATCATGGCCACGTTGCCCAGCAGCGGGTCGTGGAAGAGGCGGCGCACCCTGATCACAAGCCACGCGATCACTGCTCCGGCCGCGGCTCCGCCGACGTAGGAGACGGCGAACAGCCAGGTGACGTGCGGGACGGTGAAGTGCTCCTCGCCGACCGTGATGCCGACGGCCAACCCGTAGACCACCAGCGCGGTGCCGTCGTTGATGAGGCTCTCGGCGCGCAGCAGGGTGACGTTGCGGCGGGGCAGGGCCTTGGCGAGAACGCCGACGGCCGTGGCGTCGGTGGGGGCCACAGCCGCGCCCAGCAGCCAGGCCGGACCCCAGTCCAGGCCCAGCTCATGCGCCACGACCGCCACCGCACCGGCGGTGCCGATGACCAGCAGGGTGCTCATCAGGATGATGCCGCGCAGGTCCCGGCGGATCTCCCGCAAGGAGGTGGTCAGGCTCTCCCAGTACAGCAGCACCGGCAGGAAGATGAGCAGGACGGCCTCCGGCGGCAGCTCCACCTCGCGCAGCGCGGGCACAAAGCCGAGCAGCGCGCCGAAGACGAGCAACACGACGGGCGGGGCGATCCGGAAGCGGTCACCGAGGGCGTTGCCCAGGAGCACCGCCACGCCGAGGACCACGACGAGTTCGAGACCGAGCATGGTGTGTCTCCCGGGCCGTTCAGGAGTCGAGGTCGTCGGCGAAGTGCCGGAAGCCGTACCGGTCCCGGTGGATGCCCCACAGGGTGTCCGCCAGGACGGCCGGGTCCTTGCGGTGGTGGCCGGGGATGATCGCGCCGGGGATGATCAGCTGCGCGACGTGGATGCCCTCGTCCGCGAGGGCATCGTGCAGCAGCCGGGCGTAGGCGCTCTCGGCGGCGAAGGCGATCGAGGTGCCCGCACGGTCGGGGTGCGGGACCACGGCGGTGCCGCCGTTGACGAACAGGACCGTGCCGCGGCCGAGCGCCCGCATGTCGGGCAGTGCCTGCTGTACGGCGGCGACCGGGCCGTAGACGGAGAACTCGACGGGGCCGGCGAGGTCCGCTGCGGTGGTCTCCAGGACCGGCCGCATGAAGCCCCGGTGCGGGACCGGGCTGTACTGAAGGATCTCGATCGGGCCCAGGGTCGCGTGCGCCGCGTCCAGGGCGGCCTGCAGCGCTTTCGGGTCGCGTACGTCGGCGGTGAAGCCACGCGCCGTGACGCCGTCACCCGCGAGGTCGGCGGCCAGGGTGTCCAGCCGGGCCTGGTCACGGGCGATCAGCGCGACGTCGTGGCCCTCGCGGCCGAATCGGCGGGCGACCGCGGCGCCGAGACCTGGTCCGGCTCCGATGACGGCGATCGTGGTCATGATGTGGTCCCGAGGGTGGAGGTGTCGATCACGAAGCGGTAGCGCACGTCGGAGGCGAGGACGCGGTCGTACGCCTCGTTGATCTTCCCGGCCGGGGTGATCTCCACTTCGGCGCCCACACCGTGTGCGGCGCAGAAGTCGAGCATCTCCTGGGTGGTGCGGATGCCGCCGATCTGGGAGCCGGCGAAGGCGCGCTGGTTGCGTACCAGGCTGGAGCGGTTGAGGGAGAACTTCGGGGTGGCGCCGACGATGGCGAGGGTGCCGTTCACCGTGAGCAGGTTCAGGTAGGCGTCGACGTCGAGTTCGGCGCTGACCGTGTTGACGATCAGGTCGAAGGTGCCCGCCAGCTGTTCGAAGGTCGCCGGGTCGCTGGTCGCGTAGTAGTGGTCGGCGCCCAGGCGGAGCCCGTCGTCCTTCTTGGCGAGGGAGCGCGAGAGCACGGTGACTTCGGCGCCCATCGCCTTCGCGATCTTGACGGCCACATGCCCCAGCCCGCCGAGGCCGATGACACCGACCTTCTTGCCGGGTCCTGCGCCCCAGCGCTTCAGCGGCGAGTACGTCGTGACGCCGGCGCACAGCAGCGGGGCCGCCTCGTCCAGGCCGATGCCCTCGGGGATGCGCAGGACGAAGTCCTGGTCGACGACGACGTGGGTGGCGTAGCCGCCCTGGGTGAGGGTGCCGTCCCGGTCGATCGAGCCGTACGTGAGGATCGTGCCGTTGGTGCAGTACTGTTCCTCGCCCTGGCGGCACGGACCGCACTCCCCGCAGGAGTTGACCATGCAGCCGACGCCGACCCGGTCGCCGACGGCGTACGTCGTCACCTCCGGGCCGACCTCCGCGACCACACCCGCGATCTCGTGGCCCGGGACGACCGGGTAGTCTTTCTCGCCCCAGTCGCCGCGCACCCAGTGGATGTCGGTGTGGCAGATCCCGCAGTACTTGATGTCGATGAGCACGTCACGAGGGCCGAGGTCACGACGCTCGACCGTGGTCGGGGCGAGGGGCTCGGTGGGGGACGTGGCGGCGTAGGCGCTTGCGGTCAGCATGTTCCGTCTCCGGTTCGTGAGGCTGTCGGTCGGTAGGGCGACAATCGGGCCGCGGAACCCCGTGCGGGGGCGTTCCGGGAGGAACCGCCCGCGCACGGGGGTGCTCTCAGGACGTGGCCGTGGGTCAGGCCAGCGTCGTCGTGTCGATCACGAAGCGGTACCGCACGTCGGAGGCCAGGACTCGGTCGTACGCCTCATTGATCTTCTCTGCCGGAATGACCTCGACCTCGGCGCCGATGCCGTGCTCGTCGCAGAAGTCCAGCATCTCCTGGGTCTCCGGAAGGCCGCCGATCAGCGAACCGGCGAAGGATCGTCCCTTCATCAGCAGGGAGAACACGTGCAGCGACAGCGGCTCGGCCGGGGCGCCGACGTTGACCAGGGCGCCGTCCACGGCCAGCAGACCGAGGTAGGCGTCGAGGTCGAGCTTGGCGCTGACCGTGTTGACGATCAGGTCGAAGGTGCCGGCCAGCTTCTCGAAGGTCTCGGGGTCGCTGGTCGCGTAGTAGTGGTCGGCGCCCAGGCGCAGGCCGTCGTCCATCTTCTTCAGCGACTGCGACAGCACGGTGACCTCGGCCCCCATCGCATGGGCGAACTTGACCGCCATGTGGCCGAGCCCGCCAAGGCCGATGACGGCGACCTTCTTGCCCGGGCCTGCGCCCCAGTGCCGCAGCGGCGAGTACGTCGTGATGCCCGCGCACAGCAGCGGCGCGACCTGGGCGAGGTCGACGTTCCGGGGCAGCTTCAGGACGAAGTCCTGGTCCACGGTGATGTGGGTGGAGTAGCCGCCCTGGGTCAGCCGGCCATCCTTGTCGACGGAACCGAAGGTCAGGGTGCCACCGCCCTGGACGCAGTACTGCTCCCGGCCCGCACGGCAGTTGACGCACTCGCGGCAGGAGTCGACCAGGCAGCCGACGCCGGCCCGGTCGCCGACGTCGAACTTGGTGACCTCGGAGCCCACCGCGGTGACGATGCCGGCGATCTCGTGGCCGGGCACCACCGGGTAGGTCTGCTCGCCCCACTCGCTGCGCGCGTGGTGGATGTCGGAGTGGCAGATGCCGCAGTACTTGATCTCGATCAGGACGTCGCGCGGGCCGACCTCGCGTCGCTCGATCGTCGTCGGGCTGAGCGGTTCGGTCGCGGACGTGGCGGCGTAGGCGTTGACGGTGTGCACAGTGTCTCCAGTACGTGGGATTGCTTGGTTCTCAGGCCCGAGGCAACAGGCGCATCGTCGTGGAGCTCGCCTCGGGGCTGGTGATGGCCTTGATGATGTGGTCGGCGTAGTGGCCGTACTTGGCGCGGTAGGCGGCGTCGACGGCGTCGTTGATCTCCTCGTCGGCGTCGACGATCGTCACGTCCTTCATCACACCGCCGGCCTGGATACGGCCCTCCTGGCGGGCCCGGGTGCCGCGGTACCAGTCGGAGCCGGGGCCGTTCACGGAACGGACGTAGATGCCGTCGCCGACGCGGACCACCCAGATCGTCCGCCGGCTGCCCAGCTCGCCGCTGCGCCGCACGGACGCGATCCGCAGCTCCTCCGCGTGTTCGATCCTGTCGAGTTCGTCGTCCGCCCAGGCGTTCGTGGTGGTCATGGTTGGGTCTCTTTCTCGGGGTCTTTCGAGGACGCGGGCGTGGTGGCCCGGGAGCGGGCCTCAGCAGCAGGCTCGTGACCGTGGTCGCGAGGACCAGCAGCGCGGCGATCAGCAGGCGCCCTGTGCGCGGCCGCAACGGCGCCGTGCCGGGCTGAGGTGAGGAAGGAGGACACGGGGAGATCTCCTGCGTACGGAAAATGGTTCGGTGGAACGAGGCGGCTCGGCTGCCACGGACGGCTCTGTCGACCTGGGATCCAGCCTGCGGGCTCGGCGAGCGAAGTGGCAGGCCGCGTTATGCCGGGGAGTGGCATTCGGGGGTGTGACAGGGCCCCTCACCGCGCATCAGCGCAGCTCATGGCCCCATCACGCCCGGCCTGCCACACTGGGCGCATGGCACGCGAGCGGCAGAACGGCAACGGCGGCAGCGGACTGGGGACCTTTCTGCGCGCACACCGCGCGCAGGTGACCCCCGAGCAGGCCGGGCTGCCGACCGGCCCCGGGCTGCGGCGCACCCCTGGGCTACGCCGGGAGGAGCTCGCCACGCTGGCCGGGGTCAGCGTCGACTACTACGTCCGCCTGGAGCGCGGCAAGGAGACCAACCCCAGCCCCTCCGTCGTCGACGCCCTCGCCAAGGCCCTGCAACTGCACCCGGCCGAACACGAGCACCTGCGCGACCTCGCCGCCCGGGCCGCAGGCAGCTCCGCTCCGGAGCCGGCCTCCCCGCCCGACCGGACCGTACGACCCGGAGTCGAACTGCTGCTGGCGAGCCTGCGCCCCCTCCCTGCGTACGTGATCAGCCGCACCATGGACATCCTCGCCTGCAACCCGAGCGGCCTTCGGCTGTTCGCCGGGATGGCGGACTGGCCGGCGAAGAAGCGCAACGTGGTGCGCTACGTCTTCCTCCACCCCGCAGCGACCGAGCTGTTCGACGACTGGGACGAGCAGATCCGTGCCTGCGTCGGCCGTCTGCGCGCCCTCGCCGGCATCGAACCGGACGCCCCCGACCTGGCCCAACTCGTCGACGAGCTACTGAAGAAGAGCCCGGAGTTCACCGACCTGTGGGAGCGCTACGACGTGCGGTGGCACACCCACGGCCACAAGACCTTCCACCACCCGGAGGTCGGCGACCTCACCCCCGGCTACCAGTCCATGCAACTCGAAGGCACCCCGGGGCAACGGTTCGTGGCGTACTTCGCCGAGCCCGGCACCCCCGACCACGACAAACTCGTCCTGCTCGACATGGCAGCCGCCGATGCCCGACAGGGGCAACCGTCAGCGACGCCCGAATGAATCCAACCGGATGGTCTCCGGGTCCGGTCCGCTGCGCAGCCCCGTGTCCAGGGCGTCGACGGCGGCCACCTCCTCGGGGGTCAGCGCGAAGTCGAAGACAGCGAAGTTCTCCGCGATGCGGTGCGCCTTGACCGACTTCGGGATCGCGCACAGTCCGTGCTGGAGGTGCCAGCGCAGGACGACCTGGGCCGCCGTCTTGCCGTATTTCGCGGCAAGTTCGGTGACGGCCGGCTCCTGAAGGACGCTTCGGCCTCCGTTGGGGGCGTGCGGCCAGTACTGGGTGATGCCGCCGATCGGCGACCAGGACTGGGTGACGATGCCGAGCCGGTCGTGCAGCTCGCGCAGCTCCCGCTGGATGAAGTACGGGTGCAGCTCGACCTGGTTGACCGCCGGGACGACGTCCGTGCGGTCCATCAGGGTGCGCAGCAGTCCGGGAGTGTGGTTGGAGACGCCGATCGCCCGGACCCGGCCGTCGGCCAGCAGCTTCTCGGCGGCCTTGTAAGCGGCCACCCAGGGCTCGGGCTCCAGCGGCACCGGCTGATGAAGAAGGTAGAGGTCGAGATACTCCAGGCCCAGCCTGTCCAAGCTCGCGTCGAAAGCGCGCAGGGCGGAGTCGTAGCCGTAGTCGCTCAGCCACAGCTTGGTCGTGACGAAGACCTCATCGCGGTCCACGCCGGAACGCTTGAGGCCCTCGCCGACCTGCTCCTCGTTGCGGTACGCGGCAGCGGTGTCGATCAGGCGGTAGCCGTCCCGGAGAGCGGTCTCGACCGCGGCGGCGGTCTCCTCCGGAGGGCTCTGGTAGACGCCGAGACCCAGGGCAGGCATCTCGACACTGTTGTTCAGCTTCAGCACAGTGCTCGTTCCGCTCATGGAAATTCCTTGTGGGACAACTCGATTCACGGCTGGACGAGGACCTTCAGCGCCTCGCGGTCGGCCATGGCGCGGTAACCGGCCGGAACGTCGTCCAGGCCGACGGTGCGGTCGAAGACGCGGCCCGGCTCGATCCGGCCCTCCAAGACGTCGGGCAGGAGTTCCTCGATGTAGGCGCGGGCCGGGGCGACCCCGCCGGTGAGGGTGATGTTGTTCATGAACTCCGGGAAACCGAGCGGGACTTCGCCGTACTGCGGCGCACCGACCCGGCTGATCGTGCCGCCCGCGCGCACCGCGCCGATCGACATCTGCAGCGCGGGCAAGGTCCCGACGCACTCCAGCACCGTGTGGGTACCGTCACCGCCGGTCAACTCCCGTACACGCTCGATGCCTTCCTCGCCGCGCTCGGGGACGACATCGGTGGCGCCGAAGTCGCGGCCCAGGTCGGTGCGGTCCTTGTGCCGGCCCATCAGGATGATCCGCTCGGCGCCGAGTCGCTTGGCGGCCAGCACGGCGGACAGGCCGACCGCGCCGTCCCCGACGACCGTGACGGTCGTGCGGGCGTTGACACCGGCGGTCACCGCACAGTGGTGGCCCGTGCAGAGCACGTCCGACAGGGTCAGCAGCGAGGGCAGCAGGGCGGAATCTTCGGTGACGGGCAGCTTGACCAGGGTCCCCTGGGCCTGCGGCACGCGCACCGCCTCGCCCTGGCCGCCGTCGATGCCGTTCGCCGCCCACAGCCCGCCGTGGCGGCAGGAGGTGTGCAGGCCCTCACGGCAGAAGTCGCAGGTGTTGTCGGACCAGACGAACGGCGCCACCACCAGGTCACCGCGCTTCAGCCCGGACACCTCAGAGCCGATGTCCTCCACCATGCCGAGGAACTCGTGGCCCATGCGCTCACCGTGCTCCGCCGACGGCATGGAGCCATAGGGCCACAGGTCGCTACCGCAGATACAGGATCGCAGTACGCGCACGACGGCGTCGGCGGGCTGCTGGATCTTCGGGTCGGGGACGTCCTCGACGCGGACGTCACCGGCGCCGTACATCAGCGTTGCTCGCATGAGATTTCCTCCGGTGGGGGGTGATCAGTAGTAACGGCCGCCAGTGGGCGTGGGCAGCGCGTCCAGAGCGGCGAGGTCCTCGGCCCTCAGCTCGACGTCGGCCGCACCGGCGTTGTCCAGCAGGTACTTCGGCGTCTTGGTGCCGGGGATGGGGACGACGTACTCACCCTGGGCCAGCACCCAGGCCAGCGCCACCTGGGCCGGGGTGGCACCGATCTGCTCGGCGATCTCCTTGACCTTGTCGGCGAGGGCGAGGTTCTGCCGCAGCGCGTCCTGCTGGAAGCGGGCCAGGCCACGGCGGAAGTCGTCCTGCGGCAGGTCTTCGAAAGACGCGAACCGGCCGGTGAGGAAGCCCTTGCCGAGGGGCGAGTACGGCACGAAGGCGATGCCCTGCTCCTGGCAGTACGGCAGCACCTCCCGCATCCAGTCCCGCGTCCACAGCGAGAGCTCCGACTGCACGGCCGTGACGGGGTGAACGGACTGGGCCCGCTTGATCTGCTCGACGGTGACCTCGGACAGGCCGATCGCGCGCGCCTTACCCGCGGCCACGGCCTCAGCCAGGGCACCGACGCTTTCCTCGACAGGCACGTCCGGGTCGACGCGGTGGAGGTAGTACAGGTCGACGTGGTCGGTGCCCAGCCGCTTGAGGCTGTCGTCGAGGGAGCGGCGGATGTGATCGGGGCGGCCGTTGTCGCCGCGTACGGGGTTGCCCTGTTCGTCGTAGGTGAGGGCGCCGGCCTTGGTCGCCAGCACGGCCCGGTCCCGGTGCCCGCCGGCCAGGGCCCGGCCGAGCAACTCCTCGTTGGTGAACGGACCGTAGACGTCGGCGGTGTCCAGCAGGGTCATCCCCAGGTCGAGCGCCTGGTGGATCACCGAGATCAGGGTCTCGTCGTCGCGAGGGGTGGCCAGGTCGTAGCCGAAGCTCATGCCCATGCAGCCCAGGCCGATGACGCCGACCTCGGGGCCGTCGGGTCCGAGGGTGGTGGTCCGCATGAAGTCGTGCCTTCCGGTGTGGGGGGTGAAGCCGTGCTTTCCGGTGAGGGTTCAGTGAGCGCGGGTGCGCGGGGCGGTGTACTGCTCGTCGGTGACCTTCTCCAGCCAGGCCGTCTCCGGGCTGCCGTCGCCGCGGCCCTCCCACAGGGCGAGGTGCTCCATGAAGGCGTCGGGGGCGGCGCCGTGCCAGTGCTCCTCCCCCGGCGGGGTGTAGATCGTGTCGCCGGGCCGGGCCTCGATGACCGTGCCGTCACGGCCGCCGATCAGGGCGATCCCGGAGACGATGTGCAGGGTCTGGCCGAGGGTGTGGGAGTGCCAGTCTGTGCGGGCACAGGGCGCGAACCGTACGAGATTGAGTCGGGCGCGGGACGGCTCCTGACCGGCGTAGACGACGTCCCACCACACGTCACCGGTGAACCAGTCGGCCGGCGCCTTGCTGGTGGGCTGCCTCTTGAGGATTTCCACGGTGCTGTTCCTTGCTGCGGTCGATCGGTCAGTCGGTGGCGCGGGTCTGCGCCTCGGCGATGTCCTTGAGCTGGGTGACGGCGCTCATGGCGGTGGGCCATCCGGCGTAGAACGCCATGGGGTGAGGGCCTCGACCAGCTCGTCCCTGGTCATCCCGTTGTCGAGCGCGCGCCGGAGGTGGGAGCCCAGCTGCTCGGGGTTCCGTCGACTCCAACCCTCCACCGTGAGCAGTCAGGGTGGCAGGCCGCGTTGTGCCGGGGAGTGCCGTTCGGGGGAATGACAGGGCCCCCCAGACGCCTCCCGCGCAGGTCACGGCGCATCCACACTGGAATGCATGACACGTGAGGAGACCAGCGGCGGTACCGAGCTCGGGCGCTTCCTCCGCGCCCGGCGCGCTCGGGTGACCCCCGCCGAGGCCGGGCTCGCGGTCGGCTCCGGGGTGCGGCGCACGCCCGGGCTGCGCCGCGAGGAACTGGCCACCCTGGCCGGGATCAGCATCGACTACTACACCCGCCTGGAGCGCGGCAAGGAGACCCGCCCCAGCCCGTCCGTCGTCGACTCCCTGGCCCGCGCGCTCAAGCTGGAGGAGGACGAGCACGAGCACCTGCGCAGCCTGGCTGCCCTCGCCGCCCGCAGCGCGCCCGAGCCGCCGAACGCACCTTCCCGTACGGTCCGGCCCGGTGTGAAGCTGCTGCTGGAGGCCCTGCGGCCGAGCCCGGCCCGCGTCGTCAGCCGCACCACCGACGTACTGGCGTACAACCCGGGCGGCCTGCGGCTGCTCGCCGGTATCGAGGACTGGCCGACCAAGCAGCGCAACATCGCCCGCTACGTCTTCCTCCATCCCACCGCCCGCGAGCTGTTCCACGACTGGGACAACCAGGTCCGCGGCTGCGTGGCCCGGCTGCGGGCCCTGGCCGGCACCGATCCCGACGCGCCAGACCTAGCTCAGCTCGCCGGTGAACTCCTGCTCAAGAGCCCGGAGTTCGCCCGCCTGTGGGAGCGCTACGACGTCAGGGGCAACTCCTACGGCCGCAAGACTTTCCACCACCCCGACGTGGGTGACCTCACCCTCGGCTACCAATCCATGGACCTGGAGGGCACCCCCGGCCACCGGCTGGTGGTGTACTACGCCGAGCCGGGCACTCCCGAGCACGACGCCCTGGTCCTGCTCGACATGGCCGCGCATGAGCACGACTGGGCCCACGCAGGCATGCAAGGGACCCCTGCCCAGGACGACGCCGCCTCGCCGTCGTCCTGACCAACCCATCAACTGGTGCGGCTGCCGCCTATCCCAGTGCCGGTCGGCCTGATCGGCAGAAATGCCGCCCGTCTCCTCCTGGAGCGGATCGCCGACCGTCGCCGGCCGTCGGTCCAGGTCAGGCTCTCCCCCACGCTCGTGCCGCGCCGGACCACGGCCCGACCTGCGGAGTAGGCCGACAAGGCCGATCTATTCGCTGGACGTTGACCTCCACAGTGGAAGGCCGCAATACCGCCCGCCTGAGATGCGGGATCGGGACCTGGCGTCCAACCTGGACGGAGACGCGAAGGTGCTTGCACCCCGATTCCGAAGACGGCTGGAATTCGTGATGGACGAGCAGCAGAACCTGCAGAAGCTGTACGAGGAGGCCCGTGCCGAGGGCGGGCAGCTTGTGGTCTGGGCCGGGGGTGACGCCAAGTCGCAGTCGCTGATGTATACCCAGGCGTTCCAGAAGGAGTTCCCCGATATCGACATCAGTGCCGTCGTGCAGCTGAGCAAGTACCACGACACGGTCGTGGACTTCGAGTTGCTCCACGACCGTCTCACTCCGGACGTGGTGCATCTGCAGTCGCTGCACGACTACACGTACTGGAAGCAGCAGGGCGTCCTGGAGCGGTTCCGTCCGATGGGCCTGGAGCACGTGCCGGAGCGTTTCGTGGACCCGGACGGCTTCTACGTCCCGATGTTCGTGTTCGCGTTCTCCAATGTGTACGACTCGCGGGTGGTCCCGGACGAGGAGGCGCCGATCGAGGCCGGGGACTACCTCGACCCCCGCTGGAAGGGCCGGATCGTCCTGACGTACCCGCATGACGACGACGCGGTGCTGTACCAGTTCGACCAGTTGGTGGCGCAGTTCGGCTGGAGCTGGCTGGAGCAGCTCCTCACCCAGGACGTGCTGTGGGTTCGCGGCACCCAGACACCGGTGGTGATGGTGGGGGCAGGCGAGAAGGCCGTCTCCTTCACCTCCTACAGCACGCTGGTGGACCAGCCCGGCAATCCGGTGCGCTTCCGCATTCCCGAGCGCACCTTCTTCCAGTCCTGGTACCAGACCGGAGCGCTGTTCAAGGCCTCCCGCCACAAGGCCGCCGGACGCCTCTATCTGAGCTGGTGGCTCTCCGCCCAGCAGCAGGCACGTGTGTTCCAGTGGCCCGCCCGGGAGGACGTACCCGTGCCCGACGGCTTCCGGCACGTCCGCTGGTACGACAACACCTCGCCGTGGGGCTTCTGGGAGTTCATGCACGACCGTGCCCGCGTCGAGCGCCTCAAGGGGATCTTCGAGAACTACATCGGACCCGTCCAGGGCCCCGACCCGAACACCCTCGACATGTGACCTGAACAGCGACGGCAGAAAATCGCCGCGCGACCGTCGCCGAGGCCGCCTGCTGCGAGATTCATGCCGGTCACCCTTTCAGTCCGCCGGCAAGAAGGTCAGCTCGCCAGAATCGTTGCAGGACAAGGACGAGGACGACGAGCGGGATGATGGCGACGGCGGAGCCCATGATGACGAGCGGGTAAAGGTCGGTGTCACCGGCACCCTTTGACAAGAACGTGTACAAGCCGAGGGTGATCGGGTATTTGTCCTGGTCGGAGAGCATGACGAACGGCAGCAGGAAGTTGTTCCAGATGCTCACGAACTGCAGCAGGAAGACGGTCACGAGCCCTTGCGTCATCATGGGCAAGACGATGGAACCGAAGATGCGCAGTTCGCTGGCTCCGTCCAGCCGTGCCGCTTCGAGTGTGCTCTCCGGGATCGAGGCGGCTGCGAAGACGCGGCACAGGAAGATGCCGAACGGGTTGATGATGACGGGAAGCAGCACCGACCAGTAGGTGCCCGCAAGCCCGATCCTGGCCATGAGGAGGTACTGCGGGACTGCCAGGACGATCCCGGGAACGAGCACACCGGCGAGAATTACCGAGAAGAGCGCTTCGCGGCCGCGGAATTGGAACTTCGCGAGAGCGTACCCGGCCATGGCGGAGACCATGGTTGACGCTATGGCTCCGACGCCGGCGTAGAGAACCGAATTGAGCGACCACTGCCAGAACTGGCCTCCGCCGTAGCGGCTGAGGTTGGCGAGATTGTCGAAAAGCCCTGTTCCCGGAGCGAACGAGAATGTGGTGAACAGTTCGCGGGGCGTCTTCGATGCGGCGATGACGACCCAGGCCACGGGAGTCAGACAGTACAGGGCGCCCAGCACAAGGACGGTCAGTGCCAGGCGAGGCTGCCGGGTCCTCGGCCTGCTCTTGCGGAACTGACGGTCCCCTGTGCGCTCGGAGTGGCGGAGGGCGTCAACGGTCGCGGTCACGAATTGTCTCCGAAGGCTCGGTGTTGGAAGAAGCGCAGCAGGAGCAACGAGACAACGAGAATTCCCAGAGCCAGGACGACGGAGGCGGCAGCGGCCCCACCGAGGTTGTCGTTCATGAAGGCCTCCTGGTAGATCTTCATCAGGGGCACCCAGGTGGAGGAAACGGTCGTGGTGATCGGCCGCAGGGTCGCCGGCTCGCTGTACAGCTGGAGGGTCCCGATGACGGAGAACAGCCCGGTGAGGACAAGGGCCGGGGCCACAAGCGGAATCTTGATTCTCACCGCGATCTGCAGTTCGCTGGCGCCGTCGATTCTGGCCGCCTCGTAGATGGAGGTCGGGATCGCCCGCAGCGAGGTATAGATGATGACCATGTTGAACCCGACTCCGGACCACAGGGCGATGTTCGCCAGGGAGAAGTAGAGAGCGGGGTAGCTGAAGAAGTCGAGCGGACCGGTGTGAAGTCGTTCGGCGATGTAGTTGAGTGGGCTGGTGCTGGGGAGGTAAAAGAAGCCCCAGAGGAGACTGGCGATCACACCCGGGACGGCGTAGGGGAGGAAAATCGCCGTGCGGGCGAAGCTGCGTGCCCTGACCCGCGGGGTGTCGAGCAGGAGCGCAAACATCAGCGCGAGGCCCAGGACGCTGGGGATGGCGATGACGCCGTACACGAGTACACGCCCGAGACCGGCCAGGTACTCATGATCGGTGAACACGGCCTGGTAGTTGTCGAATCCGATGAAGGTCTCGACCCGCCGGCCGAAGCCCCCACCGCCCTCGATGCGGTAGCCGCGGAAGCTGAGGTAGATCGCGTAGCCGATCGGAACGACCAGGAACAGAGCGAAGAGGCCGAGGGCAGGTGCGGCAAACAGCCACGGTGTGAGGGACGTTCGGTTCCGGGTGCGGTGCCTGATCGGCGGATCACTGACGGGCACGGATGTCGAGACGGCATTGGCTGGCATGAGACGTCCTGGATTCGTTCGACGAGCCGGGAATGGGCGGGGTGTTCCTGGCCCGCCTTCTATCCCGTGACGGTGTAGCCCGACTTCTTGAGGTCGGCGACCACGGCCTGCTGCGTCGCTTTGTAGACGCTGCGGAATGAGGTCTTCTTGAGCGCGGCAGTGTTCAGCGCATCACTGAAGGCACTCTGGGCGACGTTCACATTGGGGCCCCATGTGACCGGGATGGTGGTGTCCTTGATGACCTTGTCGGCGACCTGGTAGAAGTCCTTCTGCTGAGGCATCAGTTTGGGGGGCTCGTGGGTCAGGGTCGCCTTTCGGCCGGCGTCGCCTCCGGGGTAGATGTCAAGGTCGAGCAGGAGCTTGGACCCTTCCGCGGACGCACCCAGCCATGCAGCGAATTCCGCGGCTTCCTTCGCATGCTTGGACTTCGCTGGAACGAGGTAGGCGGATCCTCCCTGGAAGGGCACTGCGGCTTCGCCTGGAGTCCACTGCGGCAGGGGCGCCGATTCCCACTTTCCTACCGTTTCCGGCGCGACCGAATAAATCACGCTCGGCGCCCACGCTGCCGCAGCCCAACTGAGGATCTTCCCGTCGTTGACCTGGGCGTTCCACTCGGGAGTGAGCAGCGGCTCGACCTTCACGAGGTCCCGGTCGACGAGATCCTGCCAGAAGTCCGCAGTCTTGAGCGACTCTTCGCTGTCGATGCCGACTTTCCACGACTTCCCATCGTTGCTCCACCATTGCGCACCGGCCTGGGCTGCTTGCGCGGCGAAGAACTCGAACTGGGAAGCGGAGAAGCTGGCAATGTAGGCGTTCGGGTCCTTCTTGTGGATCTGCTCAGCAGCGTTTGCGTACTCGGCCCAGGTGGTGGGGACTTTGACGCCGTACTTGTCGAACAGGTCCTTGCGGTAGGTGAACATCATCGGCCCGATGTCCTGCGGGACACCGTAGACCTGCTTGTTGAAAGTCGTCAGGGCCCAGATGTTCGGATCGACATCGTTCTTGGCGCCCGAGACGTCCTTGGTGATGTCCTTGACGGCTCCGGCCACCACCAGGGAAGGCAGCGCCCGGTATTCGAGCTGTACGACGTCCGGCGCGTCGTCGGCCTTGTCCGCAGCTAGCAGCTTGGAGGAGGTCTCGGCTGTGCCCCCCACCTCCGAGAGCTTGATGGTGACGTCGGGGTGCTCCTGGTGGTACCTGTCCACGATGGCCTTTGCCGCCGGATCTCCGCCCTTGAGCGTGTAGGTCCAGAACTCCAGCGTGACCTTGCCGCCGCCCGCAGATGTGTCCGATGACGAGCAGGCGAGGAGCGATGCCGCGAGGACGGCTGTCAAAGCGCCGATGGCCGGCACCCTCCCGGCGGAGCGAAGCTGCCGGTTCCAGCGTGATCGAGAGGGGCGGAGGGGCGAAGCGGTCATGTCACGTCTCCTTCGACGTGTGGTGCGTACCGGCACGGCGCCGGTCGTCAGTGCGTCGAGGACTAACCTGATGTTAACGTTGTCATGTGTCAAGCCCCTTCACCTGCAACCCCGACCACCACCCCCGGAGTGCCTCCCGTGCCCACCTTCACGAACCCCGTCCTGGCCGGCAGCTACCCGGATCCGTCGGTCTGCCGGGTCGGAGAGGACTTCTACCTGGTCACCTCGTCGTTCGCGTACTACCCCGGCATTCCTGTCTTCCATAGCCGCGACCTGGTGCACTGGCGCCAGTTGACTCACGTGCTGAATCGGCCGCAACAGCTTTCCCTGCGAGGCTTTGACACCTCGGACGGCATCTGGGCGCCCACCATTCGCCACCACAACGGCACCTTCTACGTGGTGTCCACCATTGCGAAGCAACGCGGGGGGAGCGTCACTTTCGTCGCCACGGCGAATGACCCAGCCGGCCCGTGGTCGGATCCGGTCCCGCTGGAGGCGGAAGGAATCGACCCGTCGCTCTTCTTCGACGACGACGGGCGCTGCTGGTTCACAGGATGCCGGGACACGGTTCCTTCGGTCGCGGGCGCCCCCGGTCAGCTCTGGATGCGCCAACTGGACCTGGCCAGCCTGACGTTGGTGGGCCCGACCCATGTCCTGTGGCATGGCGCCATGCGGGGCGCGTGGGTGGAGGCACCGCACATCTACAAACGCGACGGCGTGTACTACCTGATCGCAGCGGAGGGGGGCACAGAAAACAACCACTCCGTGACAGCCGCGCGGGCTGATGCCGTGACCGGCCCCTACGTGACCGACCCAAGGAACCCGCTCCTGACACACCGTCATCGCGGTGCAAACGAACCGATTCAGAACGTCGGCCACGCCGACCTCGTCGACACCATCGACGGAGAGACCTGGGCCCTGACCTTGGGCGTGCGGCCCATCAACGGCTCGCACACGCTCGGCCGCGAGGTGTTCCTCGTCCCGGTCGAGTGGACGGCGAACGGACCGGTCTTCGCCCCCGAGTCAGGTTGCGTGCGGCTCTCGGAGCGGTTGCCGTCCATAGCAGATCCCCAGAGCTCGAAGGAATGCGCTGAGGTGACCAGGCGGGTTCATTTCGGCGAGGCCGCCCTTGGCCTGGAATGGAACAGCCTGCGGGGCCCCGCCGATGCCTTCCTCAGACCAGCACCCGGTGGAACAGGACTTGACTTCAGCCTGTCGCCCGAACCGCTCACCTCCAAGCAGACCCCAGCCTTCATCGGCCGACGCCAACAGCACATCCGATTCTCCAGCCGAGTGAGCATCAGCTTTGCGGCAGCGGATCCGTCGGAGGAAGCCGGGCTGGCTGTCGTTCAAAGCCAAGACCGGCACGCCACCCTGGCCCTTAGCGTCGACGCCTCCGGTACAGCGCAGGTCGTCCTGAAGGCATGGGAGACGGAAGACAGGTGCATCCGCGTCACGCGGGTACCCGTCGCGGGCAGCGACATGCTGCTCGCCGTCGAGGGCGACGAAACGGGTTACACGTTCCGGTTCAAGGCCCATGGGGCATCGGAATGGACCCATGTGGCGAGCATCGAACGCTCCTTCTTCAGTACTGAAAGCGCGGGCGGGTTCGTAGGCGTCTATGTCGGCCTCTACGGGACCAGTAACGGACAGGCCAGCGACAATCTCGCGCGCATCCACTGGTTCGAGTACGGACAGACGCCGGAACTCCTGCAGCCAACCCCGCCGAACGCCGCAGCCG
This sequence comes from Streptomyces sp. NPDC002896, assembly GCF_040295225.1. Classification (NCBI taxonomy): domain Bacteria; kingdom Bacillati; phylum Actinomycetota; class Actinomycetes; order Kitasatosporales; family Streptomycetaceae; genus Streptomyces; species Streptomyces sp. NPDC002896. Next base: position 172,640 of record NZ_JBEOVA010000018.1, read on the forward strand.
AGCCGCTCCAAGTGACAGGTTAGGAACCCGCCCGAGGTGCCGCAGTGCTACGCCGAACAACGAGTTCGGGAGCAATGCGCTCACGTGCCGCCGGCTCACTACGGAGCATCCGCAAAAGGAGTTCGATGGAACTCCTTCCAAGGGTGACGAAGTCCTGGCGGATTGTCGTCAGTGCAGGAACCAGATACCCGGCCCCGGCGATGTCGTCGAACCCGACGAGCGAGACGTCATCAGGCACTTTGACTCCCAGTTCGGCGAAAGCTGCCAGAACTCCCATCGCCATCTGGTCATTACCGGCGAAGATGGCTGTAGGCGAGCCCTTCCGTCGGGCAAAGAGGTCGTTGGCCAGGCGGAACCCGCTCTCACCGGTGAAATCTCCCTCGAGCAGGTCGCCGTCGGCTCCCGCCGTGGCCTCGAGCTCAGCTCTCCACCCTTCGACGCGTGCTCGCGCGTCGAAGGTACGGAGTGCTCCGGTGAGATGGATGATCCGGCGGTGTCCGAGCTGGAGGAGATGCCGAACGGCGAGGCGTGCGCCCAACTCCTGATCGAGTTCGACGAAACTCAGGCCCGGGTTGGGCACGCTCCCGGACATGACAACGGTCATCGGGACGCCGGCGACGATGCCGGTAAGAGCCTCCACGGCGACGGGCCGGTCGGCGATGACGGCAATGGCCTCAACCGACTGATCGGTAAGACGCCGCAGCGTCTCCGTGAGATCGGAGGTGCTGCCCCCCTGCCAGCTGGCGAGGTTCACCCAGTAACCGGCTTGCTTTGCTGCCGTCTCGACACCGAGCAGAATCCGCGGCAGCTCAAAGAGCTCGGACCCCGCGATCACCACGCCGATCGTCGACGATCGGCGTGTCTTGAGCGCCCTCGCCACGCTGTTTCGACGGTAGCCGAGTTTTTCTATAGCAGCCTCTACTCGGGCGCGGGTCTCTGGACGCACAGAGGGATGACCGTTCAGAACACGGGAAACGGTTATGTGCGACACACCGGCCTCGCGCGCCACATCCACCATTCCCGGTGCCCGGTTCATGTCTTCTGGTTCTCCATCCTCACTGCGGCACCATCGCTTGCGGTGCTAACTCGATGTTGCCACACACGGCAGCTGCGATTGCCGCTTGGCTTTCGCCGGTGAAGGTGTGATGAATGCCTCCGAGCCCGTACCTCGAGGACCGACTCGCATAGGTTGGCCATCTGGGCCGCGTTTGGGAAATTCGCTGGTGCCCACCAGCTGGTGCCGCCACGGTGCCGGGTGTTGACGCGCTCAGCAGCGAGCCTTTTCCAGTCTGGTGTTCGTGCTGGTCAGGACTCGGTGGCTGGGTGCGCAGCCGGGATGCCCCCGGATACCTGACTGCGTTCTCATGAAGTCAGGTTGAAAGGGGCTCGCCGTGTGGGGACAGCCTGCCGTCCGAGGGGCGGCAGGCCGTCGAGTTAGGTCGGTCAGCAGAGGTTCGGGGTCCCGAGGTTCCCCGGGGGCGGGTCAGGCGGCGGAGCGCTCTTCGGGCAGGCGGCGGCGCAGCGCGGCCTGCTGGATGGCGGGCGGGTCGTAGGCCATGTCGAGCGTCTCTGATCAGCTAAGCGATCCCATGTAAGAAGCCGTTGTCTTTCCGAGAGTGACGGCTGTGTTTCTGCTGGTCAGACATAGTTCCGCTGTCGTGCGGCAGTGATGGCATGTTGTGTTGTCTC